>JBOHFU010000413.1:0-3902 GCA_050699675.1 Pseudonocardiaceae bacterium | reverse complement strand
GGCGACGACACAGCAGATACGCGCCAAGCCCCGGCGTGAGGGCTCACGCCGCTAGCGGGCTGAAGGACAGGGTCTAGGCCCGGCGCTGGCGAACCCACTGGCGAACCGAGCCTAAACTCCCTGCAAATAGGCAGTTTCGAGGCGGTCTCGAAAACCGTTATCCGTCGTTAGGCGGATCGAGGGTTCGAATCCCTCCCCCTCCGCTTTCTAAGCCCCGTCGGGCACACATCCGTTGCCCGGTGCTGCTACGAACGGTCTGCCTAGCCCCTGCGTCCAGTCCGCTGGACGTCGCCGACCGACAAGCGCACGTCCCTCGCCCGCTCAAGGATAAGGCGGCGACGTCCCTAGGGCCAGAGCCGAAATGGAGAGAGACCGCCTCCCGAGCCTCGTGGCGGGTCCGGGAGACGGTCTCTCGTCACGCCTAGTGGCTCAGGCGGTGCGAGCCTTGTGTCGCCGGTTCATGAACAGGAAGGCGGACCCGGTGAGAAGAAGGGCCAGGCCGGCACCGCCGAGCCCTCCGATGAGCCCGTCGCCCCGGTCGAACCCGCTCGAGCCCGGCTGGACGAGGAACGTGGTGACGGCTCCCGGGCCGCGCCGGTCGGCGCGGTTGTCGGGATGCGTCGCCGCCAAAGGCTCCGGCGATCCGACGGCCGTCGGCCAGCGGACGCCGGCTCGATCGTCCGGGCGCACCGGAGCGTCGACCGGAGCGTGACCCGACTCGGCCGCCGGGAAGGTACGGTCGGCGCGGTCGTCCGGGCGCGTCGCCGTGGAAGCCTGAGCTGACTCGATGGCGCCCGGTCCACGGAGGCCCGCCTGGTCGTCGGGCCTCTGCGCCTGCGCGACTGGGACTAGAAGTGCCGCGCCGAGGACGATGATCCCGATGAGCTTCGTTCGTACGTTCATGTCGTCTCCTTCGCTCGTGATCGCCCGTTGCGATCTCACGCTCCGGAGAATCGGACGAGGCGCCAAAGACGGACCTATGGCCTGGTAAAGGCTTCCCAATCACTGGGCAAGAACGCCTGATGATCGGGGCAGACGCCCTTCTTCGGTGCGCCGCGGTGCGAGCTGATGCCGTCGATGTCGAACACGCGCTCACAGTCGCAGTTCCGGCATGTGTCCCAACGACCGGGGCGCAACGACCCCCGGCACGTGGCCGGGGGTCGTTCGCCTCGCTCGACGGGCCGTCCGTCTCAGTCGGACACGTAGTCGTTCAGCCCCGCGGACCAGATCGCGGCCTGGAACGGAACCGGGACAACCTGAGCGCAACGGCCGTTCGCGCTCTCCTGCAAGCGCACGCCGCCCACCATCGGCTCGGCCGCCTGCTGATCGAGCAGGGGCGGGATGAGCCCGCGGAACGGCTGGGCCATTCGCACGAAGTAGCCGGGCCCGACCTCGCGAACGAGATAGCCGGGCGCGATTTCCACGGCGATCCCGTGCAGGTTCAGGCGCAGCTCCACCGTCCCATCCGGCTGCGCCCCCGAGTACTGCGCCTCAGTGAGGAAGTAGCCGCACGGGGGATCCTCGAGGATCGCGTCCGGCTCCGGAGCGTCCACGTCGGGCGCGCTCGGCAGCGGCGGGAACGGCGGCCATGGGTACGAGCCGCGGAAAACGATCCGGCCCACGTTGGCCCGCTGGAACATGCGCGACTCGGCGACCAGGCGCCGGATCGCGGAGTGGTTCTCGTCGTGGTAGTCGAGCAGCCGCTTGGCCAGCCAAAGCTGGCCGTACGTCCTGCGGTTCTGGTTGCCCGCGACCGTCGCTCCCGGCCGGGTGACTCCCGCGTTGGCGCGGTTCTCGGACAGGATGGCGACGATGTTCTTGAGGCCAAAGGTGTTACGCAGGATGGTCTCCTGGCTGGCGCCGCCGTTGCTGTACGGCCCTGCGTACCAGCCGGCGAGCGCAGCGTTGTCGTAGATCCAGCTCTCGACCAGCCCGTTCTTGACCTCTGAGTAGAGCCCCTCGTAGACGTTGAGGTGCCGCGGGCCGAGAACCGGGAGGTCCTCGCTGTCCCCGTTGTGTCCGTCGACCGCGACGTCCGGCGTGTAGTCGCGGAGCATCGCCGCGAAGGCCTTCGTCTCAGGCTCACGGAGCAGCGAGTGGTCGCGGTTGAGGTCCTGACCCGTGGAGCTGCCGCGCGTGTTGGCGGCGCGGCCGTCCCCGTTGAGCGTCGGGATGATCAGCACGGTCGACCGCTCCATGATCCGAAGGAGCGAGGGGTCGTCCGTGAAGGCGAGCTCCCGCGCCAGGATCAGGCACGCCTCGCGCATCGACGGCTCGTTGCCGTGGACGTTGCACTGAATCAGCGTCGTCGGTGATTCGGAGATCTGCGCCGCGCTGGCCAGCGGCTGGGGATAGCCGAAGACGAACATGTTGATCGGCCTGCCCAGCAGCGTCCGCCCGATCTCCACGACCCGTACGCGGTCGCTGGCCGCGTCGACGGCGGCCGTGTAGAGGAACTCGTTGACGTCGCTCGTGAAAGACGCCCCGTTGGTCTGCTCGAACTGCGTCCGCAGGGACGCACCGGGGCCGACGCCCCACTGCGGCCGCGTCGTTCCGCAGACAGGCTCTGAAAACGTCTGCTCCTCGGTTCCGAACCGCGCCCGGACGCGCCAGCAGAAGCGTTCGCCGAGCACGAATCCGGACTCGGCGAACGTCGGCGCGTCAGGCGTCACGGTGCGTGTGGGCTGCCAGAGGCCGACGATCGTGGCCGGGCCCGTGGGCTGGTCGGCGCCGTCCACCGGAGTTCGCTCGACCTGGTAGTCCGTCGCCCCCGTCACGGTGTCCCAGCTCAAGGTGGCGAAGCCGTCCTCCTGGACGGCGGCCAGGCCCGTCACCTGGTTCGGCGCCTGGGCCAGCGCGCCGCCGGCATGCACCAGCGACACGGAGGTAGCGATCACCGCGAACGCGATCCATCGAAGTCTCTTGCGCATCGTGTCTATCTCCCCCCTACTCGAAAGATGGTCTCGCCGAACCTGCCGTTCAGGCCTCTCCGACCACCCCCTCCACAGCGCCGCCTGCTTGCCGCGACCCACGGACGGGCGATGGACGCACGCTCCCGAGACGCTGCTTCCAGCGGGCGTACAGATCCGTAACGGGATCGCGCCAAAGGACGACCGCGGCCGCGTACGCAACCAGACGCGACCCCAGAAGAATCAGGCCGACGGCGAGACGCCGTCTCATCCACACCCCCTGACGCCGGGCACCGTACATGAAGATGCTGGCGCTTCGTCAGGCGCCCCACGAAGCCGGGCCACAGGCCGGTCGCGCGCGGCTCTCGAACGTCAGGAAGTGACGAACGGGCCCTGCCCAGCCCACTTCCGCTCGGTAGGACAGTGCGCTTCCGGGTTGCGCATCTCGGGACGAGCGACCGGAAGCCGCACCAACCGCCGGCTGGCGAACCCGCTGGCGAACCGGCGTGAAAATCCCTGCAAAAGGGCAGTTCTTGGCCGGTCTCGAAAGCCGTTATCCGTCGTTAGGCGGATCGAGGGTTCGAATCCCTCCCCCTCCGCCTCCGTCCAGAAGCCCTTTGTTCAAGCGGGTTTCTGGGCTGCTTGAGCGTAGTGGCGACTCACCTCCCGCTGTCAGCTCTGCCAACGCCGCTGCTCCCAGCTGTTGGCTAACGAGGCAAAGCTGCGGCGGTCAGCCTTGACCGTCACAGTGGCTCGGCCAGGCGTGGACGGCCGAGAATGGGCCGAGATGGCTATGCCGAGAGTGGATGCGCGCCGCATCGGAGGCCGTCGCTTGGTCTGTCTCTCAGGGACTCATGCGATAACGCCCATCGCGAGGTCGTCACGCTGAGAGCTCGACCGAGGGCGTCACTCGGCGTACCGCGCGGTTCTGGCCTTCCACCCTGGACCGGCGTCGTACTAGCCAGAACGCCTCATTGCGACAATCAGGCACCG
>JBOHFU010000412.1:0-3912 GCA_050699675.1 Pseudonocardiaceae bacterium | reverse complement strand
GTGAGCACCGCATTGGATTTCGGTGCGGTGGCGAGGTGCACAGTGGCCTGGGCCAGCGCGAGCCTGCCCTCGGGCATCCCGATGAACTGCACGGCGTGGGCGGCGGCCACCGCGGTCTGCAACGCCGCCGGGTCGGCCATCCCGACGTCTTCGCTGGCGTGCACCACCAGCCGCCGGGCGATGAACCGGGGGTCCTCACCAGCCTCGACCATCCGCGCCAGGTAATGCAGCGCCGCGTCCACGTCGGACCCGCGGATCGCCTTGATGAACGCGCTGATCACGTCGTAGTGCTGATCCCCGGCCCGGTCGTAACGCACCGCGGCCCGATCCACGACCGACTCGACGGAGGCCAGATCCACCGCGGTGGCGCCCTCGGAGGTCACCGCCTCGGCGGCGGTCTCCAGTGCGGTCAGCGCCCGTCGAGCGTCCCCGGCGGCCAGGCGCACCAGATGATCCTCTGCTGCGGGCTCCAGCGTGATCGACCCACCCAGCCCGCGCGGGTCGACCAGGGCACGCCGGATCAGCGTCCGCACGTCGTCATCGGACAACGGGTGCAGCTGCAGCACCAGCGAGCGGGACAGCAGCGGCGATACCATGGAGAAGAACGGGTTCTCCGTGGTTGCGGCGACCAGCAGGATGACCCGATCTTCGACGGCGCCGAGCAGCGCATCCTGCTGGGTGCGGGAGAAGCGATGCACCTCGTCGATGAACAAAACGGTGGCGTCCCCGCCCTCGCGGCCCAGCCGGCGACGCGCGGCGTCGATCACCGCGCGGACTTCCTTGACCCCGGCCGACAACGCCGACATCGCTTCGAAGCGCCGTCCGGTGGCCTGCGAGACCAGCCGCGCCAGCGTCGTCTTCCCCGTCCCCGGTGGGCCGTACAGGATCACCGACGCCGCGGCACCCCCCTCGATCAACCTGCGCAGTGGGCTGCCCGGCGCCAGCAGGTGGTCCTGCCCGACGACCTCGTCCAGCGCGGCCGGCCGCATCCGTACCGCCAGCGGTGCCGACGCGGACAGCCGCTGTTCGGCGCGGTCCTGCGCCTGCGCAGCGAACAGCCCCTCGTCGAACAGCTGCTCGTCAAACGGGGCGTTGTTACCGGGCACACCGTGACGGTACCGCCGCGGGCCGACCCAGTAGGTCCCGCAACACCAGTGCGGCGGCGTGCGGCACCAGGTCCCGGCCACGCCGAACCAACCACGGCAGGCCATGGCAGACCAGCCAGGCGACGTGGTGAGCGGCAGTGAGCTGCCGGCCTCCCGAGCAGGTCAGCTCGACCGGATGGGGCACCGCGATGCCGGCACCGGCGAGCAGGTCGGCGAAACCGGAAGCAAGCATCCGGTGCCCGCGTTCAGAGGGGTGCAGACGGTCCACACTCCACGCGGCGGGGTGGTAGGCGCCGGGCATCAGATGCAGATCCAGGCACAGCGCACCACGCCTGGTCACCACCTGCTCGATGGCGTCGTTGAGCTGCCCCACCCGCAGGTGCAGGGCGCGACGCAGCGGACCGGGCAGCCGGAACACCCGCCCGTGCTCGTGGAAGCGGATGGTCAGCACCACGGCACCACTGGCCCGCAGCGCGGTGATCGTGTCGTCGAGGTCGTCGCGCAGCGCGACGGGGTCGAAGTCCGAGCGCAACGTGTCGTTCATCCCGGCCAGGATCACCGCCACGTCGGGTCGCGCCGCCAGCGCGCCGGGCAGCTGCCGGTGCCGCAGGCCCCCCATCCGCGCCCCGGCGAAGGACAGGTTCGTGTAGCGGACCTCGCCCGCGGCACCGAGTGCCGCTGCGAGCAGCGGACCAAAACCGCGCCAGCCACCAGCAGGCAGTGGGTCCCCCAAGCCGACCGCGGTGGAGTCACCGAGGACGGCCAGGCTCGCGGCGCGCCGGGCAATCGGAACGTCGGGGACGGCGGGGAGCGTTTCCACGGTCACCCAGCGATGATCACGCGATTGTGCTCACCGGTGGTGAGGATCGGATGACGTGTCGAGGACGGCTTCGCGAACGATCCGTGCCGCGTCAGGAGATGTCAGCCCGGGGACAGCGGACGGCCGAGGTTGCGGCTATCCCGGCGCGTGCGCAGCAGCAGCACGAGCATCCCCGCGAACACGATGCCGACCAGGTTCACCAGCAGCTGCAGCGAGGACAGCCCAGCCGTCCCCCATTCCCCGGCAGTGGCCGCCACCACCGCAAACCCCGCTGCGGGCACCGTGGTGACCGAGATGAACACCCCGACCAGCGCGGCCGACTTCGAGGAGGTCAGGGAGAGCATCCCAGCAGCGCCCGCAAGCAGGGCGACGATGAAGGAGAATGCCCCGACGTTGTAGATGAAATCGACCTGATCGGTGTCACGAAGGACCGCCGGGATCAGCCCGGTCCATTCGCCGAGCAACGCGCCCGCTGCGGCGATGAACATGGCCAGCGGGAAGCCCAGTCCCAACGCCACTGCCGCCCGGCGGACCAGATCCCCACGACGCAGCACCAGCCCGACCGCGATCGCCGCCAGCGGCGCGAACTCCGGGCCGACGACCATGGCCCCCACCACAGTGACCGGGGAGTTGGTGACCACCCCGACCACCGCGAGAAGGCAAGCCAAGGTGAGGAAGGCCAGGAAAGTGAAGGTCAGCCGGGAGTCGTCCCCGGTCCGCGCGATGAGCTCGTCCCACACCACCGCGTCGGCGGGATCCCCCGGCGCAGCCCGCTCAGCGGCGTCGGCCGCGTCGGAGAGCACGGTGTCCAGCGGTTCGAGACTGATCCCGCCGGTGTGGTCGACACCGAGTGCACACAGGTCAGCCAACACCCCGTCGGCGGCCTCGCGAGCCACGTCAGCCTCGACCAGATCGCCGGGTGGATCGACCGCGGCACCCCGCAGGACGGTGAGGTGAAACGTGCCGGCGTCGTCGCGCAGCCTGTCGAGCACCGCGTCGGTCGCCTCCGCCGGGCACGTGACACGCAGGTGCAGCACCTGCTACCCCTTCGGGGCAGGCTTCGCGTCCACCCCGGCCTCGGTGCGCTGCTCGCGGGTGATCGGGGCGGGGGCACCGGTGAGCGGGTCGAGACCACCACCGGATTTCGGGAAGGCGATGACCTCGCGCAGTGAGTCGGCACCGGCGAGCAGCATGCAGGTCCGGTCCCAGCCGATGGCGATCCCTCCGTGCGGCGGGGCGCCGTAGCGGAAAGCTTCCAGCAGGAATCCGAACTTCTCGGCCGCCTCCTCATCGGAGATCCCGAGCACCCGGAACACCCGCTGTTGCACGTCACGCTGATGGATACGGATCGAGCCCCCGCCGATCTCGTTGCCGTTGCAGACGATGTCGTAGGCGTAGGCCAGCGCGGAGCCCGGCTCCTCCTCGAAGCGGTCGCGCCACTCGGGTGCAGGCGCAGTGAACGGGTGGTGCACCGCGGTCCAGCCGCTGTGTCCCACGGCGACGTCCCCGGAGCGGTCTGCGAGTTCGAACATCGGCGCGTCAACCACCCAGACGAACGACCACGCCGACTCGTCGATCAGCCCGCATCGCCGGCCGATCTCCACCCGGGCAGCACCCAGCAGAGCACGCGCGTCGCCCGGATCACCAGCGGCGAAGAAGACACAGTCACCGGGGCTGGCGCCGACCGCCTTAGCCAGACCGTCCCGCTCGTGCTCGGCGAGGTTGCGGGCCACCGGGCCGGAGAGCTCGCCGTCCGCACCGACCAGCACGTAAGCCAAGCCCTTGGCGCCGCGCTGCTTGGCCCACTCTTGCCAGGCGTCCAGCTGCCGGCGCGGCTGGCGTGCACCGCCGGGCATCACGACCGCGCCCACGTAGGGCGCCTGGAACACCCGGAACGGGGTGTCGATGAAGTAGCCGGTGAGCTCGGTGAGTTCCAGCTCGAAGCGCAGGTCCGGCTTGTCGGTGCCGTAGCGGGCCATCGCGTCG
>JBOHFU010000411.1:0-3917 GCA_050699675.1 Pseudonocardiaceae bacterium | reverse complement strand
AAGAAGCCGGAGACCATCAACTATCGCACGCTCAAGCCGGAGAAGGACGGGCTCTTCTGCGAGAAGATCTTCGGTCCGACCCGGGACTGGGAATGTTATTGCGGTAAGTACAAGCGTGTCCGCTTCAAGGGAATCATCTGCGAGCGCTGCGGCGTCGAGGTTACCCGCGCCAAGGTGCGCCGTGAGCGGATGGGCCACATCGAGCTGGCCGCGCCAGTGACCCACATCTGGTATTTCAAGGGCGTCCCGAGCAGGCTGGGTTATCTGCTCGATCTGGCCCCCAAGGACCTCGAGAAGATCATCTACTTCGCCGCCTATGCCATCACGGCGGTGAGCACCGAGGAGCGGCACAACGATCTCTCCACTCTGGAGAGCGAGATCGGTGTCCAGCGCAAGCGACTCGAGGACCGGCGCGACGCCGACATCGAGGTACGCGCGCAGAAGCTCGAGGCCGACCTCGCCGAGCTGGAGGTCGAGGGCGCCAAGAGCGATGTGCGGCGCAAGGTCAAGGAGGGCGGCGAGCGCGAGATGCGCCAGCTGCGTGACCGGGCCCAGCGCGAGATCGATCGGCTCGACGAGATCTGGGAGACGTTCACGAAGCTCGACGTCGGCCAGCTCATCGTAGATGAACTGCTCTACCGCGAGCTCTACGACCGCTACGGCGACTACTTCACCGGCGCGATGGGTGCCGAGGCGATCCAGAAGCTGATGGAGAACTTCGATATCGACGCCGAATCGGACAACCTGCGCGAGACCATTCGTAGCGGCAAAGGCCAGAAGAAGCTGCGCGCGCTCAAGCGTCTCAAGGTCGTCGCGGCCTTCCAGGCCACCCGCAACAACCCGATGGGCATGGTGCTGGACTGCGTCCCGGTGATCCCGCCGGATTTGCGCCCCATGGTGCAGCTCGACGGTGGCCGGTTCGCCACCTCCGACCTCAATGATCTCTACCGTCGGGTGATCAACCGAAACAACCGGCTCAAGCGGCTCATCGACCTGGGTGCGCCAGAGATCATCGTCAACAATGAGAAGCGGATGCTGCAGGAGGCCGTCGACGCCCTGTTCGACAACGGTCGCCGCGGCCGTCCGGTGACCGGCCCGGGAAACCGCCCGCTGAAGTCGCTGTCGGACCTGCTCAAGGGCAAGCAGGGCCGGTTCCGGCAGAATCTGCTCGGCAAGCGAGTCGACTACTCCGGCCGCTCGGTCATCGTAGTCGGCCCGCAACTCAAGCTGCACCAGTGCGGTCTGCCCAAGCAGATGGCACTGGAGCTGTTCAAGCCATTCGTGATGAAGCGTTTGGTGGACCTCAACCACGCGCAGAACATCAAGTCGGCCAAGCGGATGGTGGAGCGGCAGCGTCCGCAGGTGTGGGATGTGCTCGAGGAGGTCATCACCGAACACCCGGTGCTGCTGAACCGGGCACCGACCTTGCACCGTCTGGGTATCCAGGCCTTCGAGCCCCAGCTGGTCGAGGGCAAGGCGATCCAGCTGCACCCGCTGGTCTGCGAGGCGTTCAACGCTGACTTCGACGGTGACCAGATGGCGGTGCATTTGCCGCTGTCGGCCGAGGCGCAGGCAGAGGCTCGGATTCTGATGCTGTCCAGCAACAACATCCTGTCCCCGGCCTCGGGCCGTCCGCTGGCGATGCCCCGGCTGGACATGGTCACCGGGCTGTACCACCTCACGAAGCTCCGCGAAGGCGACACGGGCGAGGGCCGCTCGTTCTCGTCACCTGCCGAGGCGTTGATGGCGCTGGATCGCGGCACCATCGGGCTGCAGGCCAAGATCCGGGTCCGGCTCCGCAATGTGGTGCCGCCGGTGGGCGAGCAGGCCCGGCTCCGGGAGACCCAGGGCTGGGAGCCGGGATCGGCGTGGATCGCGGACACCACCGTGGGCCGAGTGGTGTTCAACGACCTGCTGCCCGAGGACTACCCCTACGTCAACGACGTACTGCCCAAGAAGCGGCAGGCGGCGATCGTCAACGATCTCGCCGAGCGGTACCCGATGGTCGCCGTCGCTCAGACGCTGGACAAGCTCAAGGACGCCGGCTTCCACTGGGCCACCCGCTCCGGTGTGACGCTGGCCAGCGTCGACGTGGTAGTGCCGGCCGCGAAGCAGGAGATCCTGGACCAGTACGAGACCAGGGCTGACCAGGTGGAGAAGCGCTACCAGCGTGGTGTGCTCTCCCGCGACGAGCGCAACGGCGAGCTGGTGAAGATCTGGACGCAGGCCACCGACGAGGTCGCCAAGGCGATGGAGGCCAACTTCCCGGAGGACAACCCGGTCTTCACGATCGTGTCCTCCGGGGCGGCCGGGAACATGACACAGGTCCGGTCCCTGGCCGGGATGCGTGGCCTGGTCTCCAACCCCAAGGGCGAGTACATCCCGCGGCCGATCAAGCACAACTTCCGCGAGGGCCTGAGCGTGCTGGAGTACTTCATCGCCACGCACGGCGCGCGCAAGGGCCTGGCCGATACGGCATTGCGGACCGCCGACTCCGGATACCTGACCCGGCGCCTGGTGGACGTCTCGCAGGACGTTATCGTGCGGGAGAACGACTGCGGCACCGAGCGCGGGATCCAGATGCTGGTCGCTGAGGCCGGACCCGACGGTGCCCTGATCCGGCACCGTTACGTGCAGACCAGCCTGTACGCCCGCAGCACCGCAGAGGACGTGCTTGATGAGTCCGGCTCGGTGATCCTGCCGCGCGGTGCGGATCTGGGCGATATCGCGATCGAGGCGCTGCTCTCGGCCGGCGTCTTGCGCGTCAAAGTGCGCTCCGTGCTGACCTGCGAGGCAGCTAACGGGGTGTGTGCGGTGTGCTACGGCCGCTCCATGGCCACCGGCAAGCTCGTCGACGTGGGTGAGGCGGTCGGTATCGTGGCCGCGCAGTCCATTGGTGAGCCTGGCACGCAGCTGACCATGCGCACCTTCCACCAGGGTGGTATCGCCGGCGAGGACATCACCACCGGTCTGCCCAGGGTGCAGGAGTTGTTCGAGGCCCGGGTGCCCAAGGGCATGGCGCCGATCGCCGATGCCGACGGCCGGGTGCGCGTCGAGGATGGCGACAAGTTCTGGAAGATCACCATCATCCCGGATGACGGTAGTGAGGAGATCGTCTACGACAAGCTGTCTAAGCGGCAGCGGCTTGCGGTGATCACCGTCGACGGCACCGAGCGCTCGGTGGCCGACGACGACCACGTCACGGTTGGGCAGAAACTGCTCGAGGGTGTGGTGGACCCGCACGAGGTGCTGCGCGTGATGGGGCCACGGGAGGTGCAGCTGCACTTGGTCCGTGAGGTCCAGCAGGTGTACCGGTCGCAGGGTGTGGACATCCACGACAAGCACATCGAGGTCATCGTCCGGCAGATGCTGCGCCGAGTGACGATCATCGACTCGGGCGCTACCGAGTTCCTGCCTGGTGGGCTGGCCGAGCGCGGCGAGTTCGAGTCGGAGAACCGCCGGGTGGTCGCCGAGGGTGCGGAGCCTGCCTCGGGCCGTCCGGTCCTGATGGGGATCACCAAGGCATCGCTGGCGACCGAGTCGTGGCTGTCCGCGGCATCCTTCCAGGAGACGACCAAGATCCTCACCGATGCGGCGATCCAGGGCAAGAGCGACAAGCTCCTCGGGCTCAAGGAGAATGTGATCATCGGCAAGTTGATCCCGGCTGGCACCGGGATCAACCGGTACCGCAACATCGAGGTGCAGCCGACTGAGGAGGCACGGGCCGCGGCGTACGCGATCCCGTCCTACGACGACGGCTACTACTCGCCCGACGTGTTCGGCACCGGGACCGGCGCAGCCGTCCCCCTGGACGACTACGACTTCGGTCGCGACTACCGCTGACCCGGTTGGTGGCTCTTCAAGGACCACCAACCCCCGTCTCGGATGTCTCAAACGAGGGCCAACCCCCGCTGGCT
>JBOHFU010000410.1:0-3919 GCA_050699675.1 Pseudonocardiaceae bacterium | reverse complement strand
ACGACATGTACGTCGCGGGTACCCACCATGCCGAAGATCAGCTTCGCGCCCTGCTCGCCGAGTGGGAGCGGGGCGACCGGCTGGACCACACGTCGCTCGAGCCGCACCTCACCGAGGGACCGGACGGCTTCGGCGTGCGGGTTACTCCCTGTTCAGCGCATGGCCACGGGTAGGGCGGTCAGGCCGTTCATGAGGATGATTGGTTTCCAGGTCAGTTGCTCGGCGGGTACCGCGAGGCGTAGCCGGGGGAAGCGGGCGAGCAGGGTGCCCAGGGCAATGCGGCCTTCGAGCCGGGCCAGTGGTGCGCCGAGGCAGTGGTGGATGCCGTGGCCGAAGGCCAGGTGTGGGTTGTTCGTGCGGGTGATGTCCAGCGTGTCGGGTTGGGTGGTGCATGCCGGGTCGCGGTTGGCGGCCAGCAGGCCGGACATGACGATCTCGCCGGCCGGGATGGTGACCCCGCCGATGTCCACCGGTTCGGCGGTCCAGCGAGAGGTCGCTATCTGCAGTGTCCCGTTGTAGCGCAGTAGTTCCTCGATCGCGGCCGGGAGTCGATCAGGTTGGGCGCGCAGTAGTGTCAGTTGTTCGGGGTGGGTGAGTAGCGCGAGGACCCCGTTGCCGATCAGGTTGACGGTGGTTTCGTGGCCGGCGACGAGCAGCAGGAACGCCATTGAGGTGAGTTCTTCTTCAGTGAGCCGGTCTTCGCCGTCGCGGACTGCCACTAGCGCGGAGAGCAGGTCGTCGGCGGGGGTGGTGCGCTTGGCGTCGACGAGCTCGCGTAGGTAGCTCACCATCGTGGTGGTCGCGGCGACGTAGATGTCCGGGCCGGCGAGCACTCCGGTCACCATGATGGACGTCCAGTCACGGAATTCTGCGCGGCGGCCGGTCGGCACGCCGAGCAGCTCGCAGATGACGGTGAGTGGCAGTGGGTAGGCGAAGGTGTCGATCAGGTCGACCTGCGCTGCGGTGGCCATCGCGTCGAGTAGCGCGTCGGTGATCTGCTGGATGCGCGGTGCGAGTTGTTCGACGCGGCGGCGGGTGAAGGCGGCGGTGACCAGCCGACGTAGCCGGGTGTGGTCGGGCGGGTTGCTGTTGAGCATGTGACGACTCATCGCCGCGAACACCTCGGGCGGCAGCAGGTCACGGCCGATGTTGGCCAGCGTCGCGTCACTCTTGATCAGCCGCGGGTCGTGCAGGGCCTTGCGCGCCTCGTTGTAGTCGGTGATCAGCCAGGCTGGCTCGCCGGTGGGCAGCACGATGCGGTGCACCGGTCCGGCCGCCGCGAGCTCGGCGTACCTTCGGTGGCGCTGTGACCCGTCGGTGATAGTGAACGGCGCCGTCAGCAGAGTCTTGGTCATGGCACAGTTCTACGGACAGGCGTGGCGGGCTGGCGTCGGTAACCGCCGCCCATCTCGGGCCTACTGGCTACCTATCTCTGGTGAGCGGCTCGACTCCGGTCATCTGCCAGGGATCGACGGTGGGCAGCCAGGGTCGGCGGCATCGATCGACAGCGGAGCCCCGGCCGGGATCACGTAGGTGACGTAGAGCTCCACCGGTTCGGTGCCAGGGTTGCGGCCAATGTGCGCGTGCCTGTCTCCGGCGGCCTCGACGAATGACTGACCGGGCGAATTGGTCTGCACCGAGCAGTCTTCGAGCGTGCGGGTAAGCGTGCCCTTGTGCACGACGGCGATCAGTTCACCCGGGTGGTAGTGCCACCCGGTGGAGCCGCCTGGCTCGATCACGATGTGGCGGACCACGACGTCGGTCCGGCCCCCATTCTTGACCTCGATCGTGTCGTTGGACGTGCCCTTGGCGAGCACGGTGCCGCTCACGCCCGCCCCGGGGGTCGCCGACGCGGCGGCGGGCGTCATGGCCACGGCCGCGCCACACAGCAATACCGACAGCGTTCTCCGCATGACGACGCTCCCTGGATCCTCGTGTGTGGCAATACCACTCATCGGTCAGCAGAAATGATCCGACATTCATCCGGCATGGTTCTACCGGGCTTCTCCGATGGCCCAGGAGACCTGGTTGCTCGACCTGCGGGCGGCCGTCCTGGGCAAGGGCATGCTGGCCAACCCGCTGCTGCGCTGACCATGCTGCCTGCCGTCGCCGAGGAGTCCGGAGGCTGACGGATGTATCAGGCACCCGGAGCCGGCCCTCCTCCTAACAGGAGCCGCGCACCCTCGGGAGGAATCGTGATCGAGCCGATCCAGATCATGTGGTCCCCCGCGGGGGTGACCATGCAGTCCGTCGGGGCTCGCGCGCTGGTCGACGTGATGGACGGGGACACGCCGAATATCCGTATGCCGATCCGGATGCTATCGGTGGACACCCCGGAGGTGACGGCGCGCAGCGAGCAGCGGGTGCGCACGATCGATGAGGAGTTCCGGCAGCTCGCAGAGTGGATCGAGCAAGGTCGTGCGCCGATCTCGCGGCGGCTGGGCGACGTCGTGGCGCCGAAGCTCGCGACTGGCCGGGCGGGCACCCCTGCAGTTCCAGCAGGGCCGCGATGCGTCGGCGTTCGCGAAGGACAATGCGGAGCAGCGCCTCACCCGCCCGGACTGGCGCAAACGCAAACCTCTTCATTCGCGTAGCCGAACGCCCTTTCGACGACAATGGGCGGCTGCTTGCTTACGTCGCGCCGGACTACTCAGCGGCCGAACGGCGCACCCTGACGCGTCGCGAGCGCGCCACCTTCAACCTCGACCTCGTGGCGGCTGGGTGGGCCGCGCTGTTCGTCATCTACCCGTCCATCCCCGGCGAGCTCGACCTGCCGCTGCTCGTCGAGGCCGCCGTGGACGCAGCGACGGCCCGGCGGGGCATCTGGGCGAGCGACGAAACGCTGCCTGCGTACGAGTACCGGGCTATGGAGAAGCTGTACCGCGTCACCAAGAAGATCGTCGAAGGCGCGGAGCTGCGAGCCGGCGAGGCACGCTCCTGGCGCGAACGTTACTGCGCCGATATGCGCGCCCGCACGCTGCACGGCCCTGAGGACTACGCCGAGATCCCGCCGCCGTATCGGCTGTGGATCTGGCACGACGACGTTGCCGAGGCCGTCGGACGGCTGAATCTCGTCCCGTCCCCGCGCCTGGTCGGAGCGGCCTAGTAGCCGCGGGTGTTCCGCGGAACACTTGCTACCCACAGATCCGCCACCGCGACGTCGACCGCGCCGCTGCTCCTGGGCAGAAAAGTGTAGCCCGGTCGTGGCTCTTCCACCTCCGCGGAGGACCCGTCCTGAAAGGCCGGTCGTGGGCAGCAGAGGGCGCTGTGACGCGGCATCGGCATCGGCTACCTCACCGCCGGGCTCTCCCCGGCCCTTAGTTCCTCCGTCACCGCGACAACCCGGATCAAGGCATTCGTCACCGGAGCCACCGCCGAACGGTGGGATCTTGCGAGGAGGTCTCGATGGTTGTCCGGGTGCTGGTCACTGGGTCGCGGAAGTGGACCGCATACGGGCACACCGTCAGACCGCAGAATCGGCACGGCTGTGTGTCCCCCATCAACTGAAGCCGATCCGTAACCAATCATCTGGGTCGATGACGATCCGGTGGGTGAAGTGCGTGCGTTGCGGATGTGGGTGGACCTGGGCGCCCTGCTGGTGCGCGTCTAGCCCGCCCCACTGCGAGAATGTCGAGCATGGCTGAGAGACCTGCGGGTTCCGCTGACACGTCTCCGCCGGGCCGTCCTCGCCCGTCGGATTCTTCCGAGCTCGGGTTCGTGCGCAGGCCCATGGTGCGTTGGCTCGATCCCCACCAACTTATCGACACCGTTGTCCGGGTTCTGCTCTCAGGCGTGTTCAGCTCCTACGCTGACAACCGGGAGTTGCAGGCACTGGAGCCGGCCGAGGTTCCGGACCGCTCCGGGCAAGCCGATCTGTGGCTGGACTACGTGGCCGACGTCGGCGATGGGTGGAACTCGA
>JBOHFU010000409.1:0-3922 GCA_050699675.1 Pseudonocardiaceae bacterium | reverse complement strand
GAGATCCAGATCACGCTCGACACTCGACCATCCTGGCATCTACCCACGCCAGTGAGCAGCGCCGGTTCAGCCACCGCCCGTCGCACACCAGCCAGCAGCCCCGTGGCCAAGCACGACGAGCGGGCCTGAATGGATTGGGGACCCCGGCCAGCCGCCAGGAGCCGAACGGGGTAAGTGCTCAAGCAGCGGCCGCGCTACAGGCCTTCAGCGACGCCCGTTCCGCGTCGTGATACTCACTCCGCAAGACCTCACCTGGTGGCACATACTCCGGTAGGCACCTACCACCCCCCCGTCTATCGATGACGGCACGCGGCAGGCTGATCGCAGCAGTACCATCGGCGGGTGGATACCGCGTTCGTCGACCGGGTGCGCAGCGCCGCGCAGGCCGACATGCCGGGTGAACCGGTGATCTTCGCCTACCTCTTCGGCTCCCGTGCAGCCGATGGCACCCGGGCGGACAGCGACACTGATATCGCGGTCCTTCCCACCCGCGGGCTGAGTGCCGAGCAGCGCGCCACCCTGCGCAACCGGATAGCGGAGATCGTCGAACCAGCCGCACGCACCGAGGTTGACATCATCCTGCTGGACGACGCTCCGCTAACGCTGCGCGGCCGGATACTCTCCCAGCGTCAGGTCCTCTACAGTGCCGATGAACCGCTGCGGGTCCGGTGGGAAAGCTTGACCGGTCGGATGTACGCCGACTCCCGCATCAAGCTCGACCTACTCGACCGGGATCTGCTCATCGAGACTGCCGCCGGACATCGCTGATGGTTGACCACGGCAGGGTGCGCCGCTTACTCGATCGTCTCCGTTTGGAGACCGATCGATTACGGAGACTTGCCGACCGTCCCACGGAGGAGCTCCTCAACGACGAGGTCGCCCTCGGGTCTGCACAATTCCGTTTCTTACTCGCCATCGAAGTCTGCGTCGACATCGGACGGCACATCATCGCGGCGGAAGGGCTCTCCGCTGCCGACACTTACGCCGACGTTTTCACGTCGCTCGCCGACGCCGGAGTGATTTCAGCCAACCAGGTGGGGTCACTGCGCGCTATGGCGCGATTCCGCAATCGGCTGGTACACTTGTACGACGAGACCGACGACGCTGAGATCGTCAAAGCCCTCCAGCACGACCTCGCGGACCTTGACGTTTTCCGGCAGCAGATCGCGGAGTTCGTGCTCCGAAACTAATCGGTGGTCCATTCGGACAGCACCCGGGCGCGGGGTTCGTCCAGTGCCCCGGCATCCATCGCGGCGTGCGCCGCAGGCAACCGAGCCAGCACGTCGTGGGCCAGCCAGAACTGGGCGTCGACGGCACGGCGAGTCCACACCAGCACAGCGCGGACCTCGTCGGCGGAGAACTCGTCAGGGGCGGCCCTGCGGGGCAGCTCCACCCCAGCGAGGATGCGCGGCTCGTACCGCCCCGCACCCCACCGATCGGTCACCCCGCAATCGCGAGCCTGCACACGACGACAATCGTGACGGTGAAGATGCTCGCGCTCTCCAGATCGTGTGCTCGCTTTGGTCCATAATCCGTCGAGAGTGATCTGATGACGATTCGCGTCCAACACCCTTACGGTCGACATCGAGACCTCCTTCAGGACTGGATCGCCGACCAGATGTCATCAGCACAAGGAGCTTCGAGATGAACTGGACCATCGTCGACCTCGCGACCGCACGCCGGACTCTTCGGGCGCTCACGCCCCGCACGGTCGCACTGTTTGCCTCCATCGCGGACACCGGTGTCCCGATGTCAGGATCGGAGTGGACCGTGGGAGAAGCCGCAGCCCACCTGGTCTTCGGCGCCAAGGACTACTCCGAGCACGCCAGGGGCGTGGAGCAGTGCTATTCGATCGACCCGGCCGATAGGGCCGGGAGCCACCGTCGCTACCTGGCAGCGATGGCAGAACGGGACAGCCACCAGCTGGGCGCTGAACTCCAGCTCGGCATCGGTGCCTTCCTCGACGCCACCGAGGGGCGGGCCGCCAAGGACCTGCTGCCCTGGCACCAGCGCTCCCAGCCCTGCGGCACCATGACTTGCCTGCTGATCGGCGAACAGCTGCTCCACGGGTATGACATAGCCCAGGCGCTGGGCGCCGAGTGGCCCATTGAGGCCGAGCCCGCCCGGCTGGCCATTCAGGCAGTGCTGCCTCTCTTACCCGCCTTGGTCGACAGCGAAGCCGCCAAGGGGGTGGACGCCACCTACGAGCTCGCCGTCGGCGGCGGCCCCCGTGTGATGACCCGGTTCCGCGACGGCGCCGGGAGCATTGGCCCATCCGAGCACGGGCCCATCGACTGCCAGCTCTCGGGTGATCCGGCCGCCTGGCTCCTGGCCCTGTACGGCAGGGTCGGCTGGGATGAGCTCCTGCGGACGGGCCAGGTGACGGTGACCGGCGGCGACGCCGCCCTCGGCGCCGGGTTCAAGCGGCTGTTTCGCAACCCGTAACCACGCCGCGTCACCGTTCATCTGGGCCGGGGTGAGTCGGATTCCGCTATAGCACAACAGGTGTTACTGCTCGGAAGGAGGGCGGATCGGGTACGTGAGCTGCGACAACATGCCAGCCCTACCTTGTCGTTCCGCATGATCTTCGGAAGTCCGGTCCGAATCGGAACATCACCGGTTGTGTCGATCTGTCAGACTTCCGGTCATGGTCAGGTGGACCCGGAACCGGCTGCTCATCGTCGTCGGCTTGGTGCTGCTGGGTGGCGTCGTGGGCATGGTGTGGGTCTTCCGTCTCCCATCGGCTGACCGCGGTAATGGCTTCGCCGCCCTGGGAATCGTCGTGACAGCGGTCGGTATTGTGCTCCCGCTGTTGATGCAGATAGAGCGCGGGCGTCGCTCTGCTGATTCCCGGCCGGTGGACGTCCTGGCCAGGCTATTGGCCCAGGCGGTGTACGGGCTGTGGCGCAAGGCGGCTGATGAGCGGCGGCTGGTGACGCCAGCGCCGATCCCGATTCGCTGGTCACTGAGCGACTTGAACGTGGCGGGTCCGGTGGCGGCTGCGGTCGGCGCACCGGACGTGTCACCGGCGTTCCCACCGCTGCCCGGCCACACCACGATCACCGAGGAAGCACTGCGCGCCGGTGGCGGGCGCCGGGAGCTGCATCGGCTGTTCGCCGGGCTGGCCTCCGGGCGGATCGTCGTGGTCGGCGCACCTGGCGCTGGTAAGAGCGGCGCGGCGATCTTGCTCGTGCTCGACGCGGTGGCCCACCGCGACAGCCTTGACGACACGCAGCGGGCCCGGGTGCCGGTACCGGTGCTGTTCACCGGGCACGGCTGGGACCCGAAGACCACCTCCGTGCAGGACTGGTTGGGTGATCGGCTGGTGGCGACCTACCCGTTGTTCCAGCGCCGCGGCGGCGATGCCGACGCCGCCGCATTGGTCGCCGCACAGGACAAGGTCGCGCTTATCCTTGATGGGCTCGACGAGATGGACGAGACACTGCGCCCGGCCGCGCTACAGGCTCTCAGCGACGCCCCGTTCCGCGTCGTGGTGCTCACCCGCAGCCAGGAGATGGTCGAAGCAGCCTCCAAGGCGTGGCTGGTCGGAGCCGTCGCGGTGCACCTGCACGACGTCACCGGGTCAGAAGCGGCAGACTACCTGCAGCGGGCCCACACCGGGCCACCCCCGGCCGGCTGGCCGGGCCTGCTCACCCACCTGCGCGAGCACCCCGACGGTGTGCTGGCGAGGGGGTTATCCACCCCGCTGACCCTCACCCTGCTCCGTGACACCTACCAGGCCAGCGACAACGTCAGCGAACTGCTCAATGCGACCCGCTACCGCAGCACCGAAGCCATCGAGCAACACCTCATCGCCCGCGTCCTGCCTGCCGCCTACACTCGCCGACCGGGCCGACCATCACCCCGCTACAGCGAGCAACAGGCCCGTCACGCACTCACCTTCATCGCCCGAAAGATGGGC
>JBOHFU010000408.1:0-3933 GCA_050699675.1 Pseudonocardiaceae bacterium | reverse complement strand
ACTCGGAGGTGCAAGACACACCCGATGGCCATCGAGACCGGCTTCCGCGATCCTGCCCCCGGGCAGGCGATCTCCGTCACCAGGGCTGACGACGAGACGATTCGGGCAGGTGAGGGATGGGCACCACCGTCTTGGGAACAGGTGGTGCGGGATCACGCCGACCGGGTCTACCGGTTGGCTTACCGCCTGTCCGGCAACCCGCATGATGCCGAGGACCTCACGCAGGAGACATTCATCCGGGTGTTTCGCAGCCTCGGCTCCTACAAGCCCGGCACGTTCGAGGGCTGGTTGCACCGGATCACCACGAACCTGTTCCTGGACATGGTGCGGCGGCGCTCCCGGCTGCGGATGGAGGGCCTGCCGGAGGACACCGACCGGCTGGTCGGCGGCGGGCTCAGTCCGGAGCAGGTCTATGCCGAGACCCACCTCGATCCGGATCTGCAGGAGGCGCTGGACGACCTCGCGCCGGAGTTCCGGGCGGCCGTCGTACTCTGTGACGTGGAGGGCCTCTCCTACGAGGAGATCGGCGCTACGCTCGGGGTGAAGCTCGGGACGGTCCGCAGCCGGATCCACCGCGGTAGACTGGCCCTCAGGGCGGCGCTCGAACGGCGCCGCGCGCTCGCTGAGAAGGAGACTGGATGACCGACCTGCGTGGCCGATCCTTCTCCGATCTGCTAGCCGGTCTCAACGCAGGGCAACACCTCGCCGTGGACGCTGTCGTGGCCTTTGTCGACGGCGAGCTCGGCGCGACCGCCCGTGACCGGGCCGCCCAACATCTCACCGCTTGTCAATCCTGCGCCGCGGAGGTGGCCGGGCAACGCCAGGCCCGCAGTGTGATGCGTTCGGCGCAGTGCCCGCAGGTCCCCGCCGCATTGCTCGCCGCCTTGCGTGACATTCCACACACCGCTGACCTGCCCGGTACGCCGGATTTGGCGGTGACTGCCGACGGCACCGTCGTCGAGATCGCCGACCGGGGCCGGGCCGCCGAACCGAGAACCTCGGTCGCGCCGCTGGGTACCGGAACCCCGCTGGGCGCGAGCCAGCGCTGGGGTACCGGGCCCTCGGTACTCGGTCGCTGGATCGGGCGATAACAGCGCTACGCATACTTCACCGGGGTGCGGGCAAGCTCGGTAGTCGTCAGCGCGCACAGGTGACTCCGGGAGACCATGACCCCGCCGCAGGATCACAACCCCGACGAACCCTTCGCAACGGAAGGGCGTTCGGGGGCGCCCCGGTTCGTCTCGAGACCGCTGCAGGGGCCCGAGGTGGACCCAGCAGCGGCACAGGCATTCGGCCGACCATCCGGGGTTCCCGGAGCTTTTGCCGTTCAGGTAGGTGATTCCGGGCGTGAGCTCAGCCATACCTCCAGCGACACGTCTGGACGTTTATCGACTACTGCCCCACCGCCCCCCGAGGCGCTGGCGGCAGCCTTTGGTAGGCCGTCGGGATCCGCTGAGCAGCTGCAGCGCCCGCCCGGCCGCCACGGTGCGCACCCCCCGGAAAGGTCAGCTGGTGAGGACGACTTCTGGCCGCCGGGCGCGAAACGCAACCCCTGGCGTGACCCGTGGGCGGCGGCGGTACTGGGAGCCCCCGCGGTTCCCGAACACCATCGGGACTCTGCCGACCCGCCGCCGGGAGCCCGGCTGAGTCTGCAGGAAGCGCTGTTCGGTCGTCAGCTGAGCCATCGCGCGCTGGCTCTGTTGGGTGCGCTGGTGCTGTTGGTCGGGGGGGTCGGCGGATTTGTAGGCCGGCTCACCGCCGACGGCGGCAACCTGCTGACTGATCCGGGCGCCACACTGGCGCAGGTTGAGCCCGCCACCGATCGACCGGTGGGCTCGGTGGCGGCAGTGGCCAGCCGGGTGTTGCCCGCGGTGGTGTCCCTGGAGTTCCGGGTCGGCGACCTGGGGGGTTTTGGTTCCGCAGTGGTGATCGACGGTCAGGGCTACCTGCTGACCAACAACCACGTCGTGGCCCCCGCCGCGACCACCTCGCAGGCAACCCTGGAGGCGGTGTTCATCGACGGCACCCGGCTGCCGGCGCGGATCGTGGGCCGGGATCCGAAGACCGATCTCGCCGTGGTCAAAGTGGAGGTCGCAAACCCGACGGTGGCGCAGTTGGGCCGGTCGTCGGCGCTGAAACCGGGGGACTCCGTCGTGGCCATCGGCTCTCCGCTGGGGCTGGCCGGCACGGTGACCAGCGGTATCGTCAGCGCGGTGGACCGTCCGGTGCGGCTGGAAGGGGATGGCGGTCACGGTAACGCGGTGATCGACGCGATCCAGACCGACGCCGCGATCAATCCCGGCAACTCCGGCGGAGCGCTGGTGAATACCGCGGGAGCGGTGGTGGGCATCAACACCGCCATCCGCACCCTGGGCCTCGGCGAGGGCGGGGGCTCTATCGGACTCGGCTTCGCAATCCCTATCGACACGGCTACGAAGATCGCGCAGGAGCTGATCCGCACCGGGCATTACCAGCATGCCGAGCTGGGCGTCAACGCCGCGTCGGTGACCGATGGCAAGTCCGACGGCGCTCGGGTGCAGAACGTGCAGCAGGGCAGCGCCGCCGCCGAAGGCGGCATCCTGGAGAACGACGTGATCATCAAGGTCGGCGACCGGACCGTTGGCAGTGCCGACGGGCTTATCGTCGCTGTGCGCGAGCGGACTATCGGCGAACAGGTGCCGGTTTCACTGGTTCGTGATGGGCGGCCGCTGGTGGTGACCGTCACGCTGAAGTCGGATTGATCGGCGTGGAGGAGGCTAGGCTGGGGTCGCTGGCCGGGCTGGTTTTGGAGGTGCGCGCAGATGTTCAACATCGGTTGGGGCGAGGTCTTGATACTCGTCGTCGCCGGGCTGTTCATCCTGGGCCCGGAACGCCTGCCATCAGCCGCGGCGTGGCTGGGCCGCACCGTGCGTCAGGTGCGGGAGTACGCCACTGGTGCCCGCGAGCAGCTGCGCTCCGAGCTGGGTCCGGAGTTCGACGAGCTCCGCCAGCCCCTGGAGGAGCTGCGTGGGCTGCGCGGTTTCAACCCGCGTGGGTTCAACCCCCGCAGCGCGATCACTCGCCATCTTCTCGACGATGTGGACGACGAACCGTTCGACCGCTGGATGAAGCCCAATGGCTTCGCCGCGCCCACGGGGTTCGGGACCCCGGTTGCCCGGCCGTTGCAGCCAGGTGAGCGCGCACCGTTCGACCCCGACGCGACCTGACCGGCGGCCCGAAAAGCTGGAGATCACCGGGAACTGGGACTTACCGAGAGCAGTCGCCCAGCCAGGCCACGGGAGCGGGTCGCGAGCCGGTCCGCCACCTCTCGCAGCACGACTGCGGCCGGCGCGGTGGGGTCGGCCAGTACCAGCGGAGTCCCGGCGTCGCCGGTTTCGCGCAGCTGCGGGTCCAGCGGTACCTGACCCAGTAGCGGAACCTCGCTGCCCAGCGAGCGGGTCAGCGAGTCGGCGACCACCTGGCCGCCACCGGAACCGAATAGGTAGTTGCGCGACCCGTCCGGCATCTGCAGCCAGGACATGTTCTCCACCACACCGATCAGCCGCTGTCGAGTCTGCATCGCGATCGCGCCGGCCCGTTGCGCCACTTCCGCGGCGGCCCGCTGCGGGGTGGTGACCACGAGGATCTCGGCGTTGGGGATGAGCTGCGCTACCGAGATGGCGATGTCGCCGGTGCCCGGCGGCAGGTCGAGTAGTAGCACGTCAAGGTCACCCCAGAACACGTCGGCGAGGAACTGCTGCAGCGCGCGGTGCAGCATCGGCCCCCGCCACACCACCGGGGTGTTGTCCTTGGTGAACATGCCGATTGAGATGACCTTCACGCCATGCGCGGCAGGCGGCATGATCATCTTTTCGACTTGGGTGGGCCGGGCGGTGGTGCCGAGCATGCCCGGCACCGAGTGCCCGTAGATGTCGGCGTCGACCACTCCGACCG
>JBOHFU010000407.1:0-3938 GCA_050699675.1 Pseudonocardiaceae bacterium | reverse complement strand
GCGACGGTGACATGGGCGACCAGGTAACCGCTCCACATCGCCAGCAGGATGGCAACCCCACCCATGGTGGGCGTGCCCCGTTTGCTCTGGTGAGTCTGCGGCCCCTCCTGCCGGATCTCCTGGCCGAACCCCTGCCGGATGAACAGCCGGATCAGGTGGGGCGTGAACAGGATCGAAGCCAGCAGGGCGACCCCGGAGGCAACCAGGATGGTGCTCACCTGATGCTGCTCCCGACGGTCGAGCCGGCAGCGCCCAGCAGCCCATCGGCAACCCGTTCCAACCCGACCGCCCGGGACGCCTTGACCAGCACCACGTCGCCGGGGCTGAGTTCGCCGCGAAGTAGCTCGAGTACGGCAGGCACGTCAGGCACCAGCACTGGGGCCGCCCCGACCGCCGCTGCTGCCCGGTGCATCGGTCGGGCGCGCTCCCCCACCACGACGAGCCGGTCGACACCGAGGCGCACCGCGAGCGCACCGATCTCCCGGTACGCCTCGGTCTCGGCCTCGCCGAGCTCGGCGAGCGGGCCGAGCACCGCCCAGCTGCGCCGGTCGCCGCCGGCCATCGCGACCAGGGTGCGCAACGCGGCGGCGACCGACTCGGGGTTGGCGTTGTAAGCGTCGTTGACCACTGTCACCCCGTCGGGGCGGTCGGTGACCTCCAGCCGCCAGCGCGACGCGGGCCGGTAGCCGGTGAGCACCTCGGCAGTCATCACTGGGGTAGCACCGAGCTCCAGGGCCACCGCGGCTGCGGCCAGCGCGTTGGACACCTGGTGCTCGCCGGGTACCGCCAGCTGCACCGGGGTCTCACCAGCCGGGGTCACGAGGCGAAACGAGGGGCAACCGCGATCGTTCAGGACTACGTCGGTGGCGCGGATCTGGGCCGTGGCCGACCGCCCGAAGCGCACCACCCGGGCAGCGGTGCGGCGGTCCATCGCGGCAACCGCGGCGTCGTCGGCGTTGAGCACCGCGACCCCGGCGGCCGGCAGCGCCTCGACCAGCTCGCCCTTGGCAGTGGCCACCGCGTCCCGGGAGCCGAACTCACCGAGGTGCGCAGAGCCGACGTTGAGCACCACCCCGATCGACGGCGGTGCCACCCGGCACAGCGCGGCGATCTGGCCGGGGCCTCGCGCGGACAGCTCCAACACCAGGTGCCGGGTGGCCGCGTCGGCGCGCAGCACGGTCCAGGGATGGCCGAGCTCGTTGTTGAACGATCCCGGCGGCGCGACGGTGGGGCCCAAGCGGGCCAGCAGCGCCGCGACCATGTCCTTGGTGGAGGTCTTGCCCGACGAGCCGGTGAGGCCCACCACCGCAAGACCCGGCGCAACCTCACCGCGAGCCTGGCTGAGCCGGTCCACCACGACGCGCGCCAGCCGGGCCAACGCGGCCAGCACCGCCGCGCCGGCACCGCCCGGGCCACTGACCGGCGCAGCGAGGACGGCGGCAACGCCGACGGGGCGCCCGGCAAGTACCCCGACAGCGCCCGCGGCCATCGCGGCAGCGGCGAAGTCGTGCCCGTCGACCTGCTCGCCGGGTAACGCGACGAACAGCCCGCCCGGTCCGACGCGGCGGGAGTCGAACTCGACGCTGCCGGACACCACGTCGGCACCGTCACAGCCGTGCACGGCGCCGCCGACCGCGCCGGCCACCTCCGCCAAGGTCAACGGGATCACCGGGTGCTCCGGTCTGCCAGGGCTCGCGCGAGCACCTCCGCATCGGAGAACGGGTGCGTGGTGCTGTGTACCCGCTGGCCGGTCTCGTGGCCCTTGCCTGCGACGACCACCGCGTCCCCGGGGCAGGCCCGGGCGACGGCGTGTGCGATCGCCTCGGCCCGGTCGGCGATCTCCACTACCTCAGCGGACCCGGCACGGGCACCGGCGAGCAGCGCGGCGCGGATCACGGCGGGATCCTCGGTGCGCGGGTTGTCGTCGGTGACCACCAGCAGGTCCGCGCGACGGGCCGCCTCGGCACCCATCAACGGCCGCTTGCCGGTGTCCCGGTCCCCGCCACAACCCAGCACCACCAGCAGCCGCCCGGGTACCTGAGCGCGGACCGCGTCGAGCAGCACGGCGACCGCGGCGGGCTTGTGCGCATAGTCGACGACGGCGAGGAAGTCCTGCCCGTCGTTCACCTTCTGCATCCGGCCGGGCACTTCAGCTACGGCGATGCCGCGCAGTACCAACCGGGGGTCCGCGCCCACCGCATGCGCGACAGCTAACGCAACGAGTGCGTTGGTGACGTTGAACGTTCCAGGCAACCGCACCGCCATAAGCTGGTCGAACCCGTCCGGGCCTAGGGCGCGGAACAGCTGGCTACCCGACGGTTGAGCAACGATGTCGGCCGCGTGCCAGGTCGCTTCGCCGCCTAGCGACACCGTCGTCGTCGCACTGGTGACCAGCCGCTGTCCCCAGGCGTCATCGATGCATACCACCTCGGCGCCGGCCCGCCCGTCGAACAGCATCGCCTTGGCGGCGAAGTAGTCCTCGAGGTCGGCGTGGAAGTCCAGGTGGTCGTGAGACAGGTTGGTGAACGCGCCGACCGCGAAGGTGGTAGCCGCCACCCGGCCCAGCGCCAGTGCATGGCTGGAGACCTCGATGGGCACGTGAGTGACGCCGCGCTCGACCATCAGCGCCAGCAGCGCCTGCAGGTCCGGGGCCTCGGGAGTAGTGCCCCCCCTGGTAGGCAGGTGCTGCTCACCGATCCGCAACTGCACCGTGCCGAGCAGGCCGGTGGTCACGCCGGCCGCCCGCAACCCCGCCTGGAGCAGGTATGCCGTCGTGGTCTTGCCGGACGTACCGGTGATCCCGAGCACCGCCAGCCGGGTGGAGGGGTCGCCGAAGATGTGGGCGGACAACGCACCCAGCACCGATCGTGGGTGGGGGTGCACCAGCACCGGGACCGCGGCACCGGCCAGCGCCGACCGTTGCGCACCAGCGGGGTCGGTGAGCACCGCGACGGCACCGGCGGTCAGCGCGATGCCGGCGAAGTCGGCGCCGTGTGGGCGGTCCGGAGCCAGGCTGGGCAACGCCGCGAAAAGGTCGCCGGGGAGCACCTGCTGGGCGCGCAGCGTGATACCGGTGACCAGGGTCTGATCCAGGGTCTGAGCTGGGGATCCCCAGACGGTCGCGCCAGCCAGCGCGGCGAGCGCGGTCACGGGGATCGGAGCGGTCTGCAACGGCCGCAGCGGTGTCTCGGTCGACGAGGAAGTCACAGAGGCAGTCAGGTCGTGGGTCGGGTGCGGGTTCTGCTGGAGGTTCAGGCGGTAGGCGGCCACCGTCGGGGTGGGTCGGCCTTGAGTGGGCACGCTAGTCCAGGGTGAGGGTGGCAATCGGACTGGGCCCGGGAGACAGCGGGATCTGGTAGCGCCCCGCCAGGTAGGAGGCGATGTCGTGGAACAGCGGCGCGGCATTACCGACGGCCGGGTCGTCGAGGGTGATCCCGACCACGAAGCGCGGGTTGTCGGCGGGCAGGATCCCCGCGAAGTTGATCCAGTAATTCGAGTTGCTGTAGCAGCCGCAGGCGGGGTTGACCTGCTGCGCGGTGCCCGTCTTGACGGCAACCTGGTAGCCGTCCAGCGCCGCCTCCGGGCTGGTCCCCTGCTGCCCACCAGGCTCGTCCTGCACGACCGCGCGCAGCATGTCCCGCACGGTGCGCGCGGTCTCCGGGCTGACCACCCGGACGCCCTCGGGCTGTGGGGTCGCGGTGCGGGTGCCGTCCGGGGCGATCTCGGCGCTGACGATGCGCGGCGGGATACGCAGGCCGTCGTTGGCGATCGCCTGGTATATGCCGGCCATCTGCAGCACGGTCATCGACAGCCCTTGACCGATGGGCAAGTTGGCGAAGGTGCTGCCCGACCACTGGTCACGGGGCGGCACCCGCCCTGCGCTTTCCCCGGGCAACCCCACACCGGTGCGCTGGCCCAGACCCATTCGGTGCAGCATG
>JBOHFU010000406.1:0-3942 GCA_050699675.1 Pseudonocardiaceae bacterium | reverse complement strand
CGGATGTCGTAGAGATAGAGGTTGACGGTGGGCGCGTTGCGCCGCGACGACCAGTCCTTCGTCGGCGCGTCGAAGACCACGTCGATCTCGGAGGAGTTCACCGCCTCCGCCCGGACCAACGCGCGCAACGCCTCGTCGACCTCGTTGAACACGGATCAAGCCTGCCGTGACTGGCCCGGATGGGCAGGCACTGTCGGGCACCTGTCAGGACCGGTGCGGCTGCCCATAGAGGCAACAGCCTGCCCCATCGCTAGATCAGCCCCTGCTTGAGCGCATAGGCCACGGCATGCGAACGGTTGCGCAGCTGCAGCCGAGTCGTGACGTCATGCAAGGCGTTCTTCACCGTCCGCTCGGAGTAGGACAGCTTGACAGCGATCTCGGCGGTATCGAGCCCCTCGGCGACCAGACGCAGGATTTCGATCTCGCGCGCGGACATCCCGTTGAGCGTCAATCCACGCGGGTTCAGCAGCTGGCGCTGCAGCCTTCCGACCTGAGCCAGCAGCCGGCCGAGCAGGTCGCCTGGCACGCTGCCCTCTCCGCGGGCCGCGGCGCACACGACCGTGGCCAACCGCTCCGGGGTCGCCTCGGCGCGGCGGACCAGCCCGGCGACGCCAGCCTCGACGGCCGTCGCCAACCCAGTGTCGTCGATGTGCGTAACCACCAGCACCGATTTACACAAGCCGCGCTGCAGGCTGCGCAACACCTGAACGGTTTCCTCATCGACGCTGTCGGCGACCACCACCGCCACCTTGGCGCGCTCATCCCCGGCGTCGAGTATCGCGACCTCCGGCCGTGGGCGCAGCTGGCTGGCCACCCCAGCCTGCGAGACCGGGTCACGGGCACAGACACAGACCGCAACGCGTTCCATACCGTCACCCCCGACGTTTAGGTAGCCAAGTCGTGCCCCATCGTGCAACGGCACGCTCATCGTGCACTTAACGTAGACTCAACGGCAGGTCCGCGGGAGTGCCCCGGGTCTGCGCGGCTCCCGTCAAGGCCGCAAGAACTCCACGTCGGTGTGGTGGTGCGTAAAACCCAGCTTCCGGTAGGTCCGCAGCGCGGCAGCATTGTCGGACTCGACGTAGAGCATCACCTCCGACAGCCCTCGCTCGCGCAGGTGCTCCAGCCCCGCCGCGGTCAGCGCACCACCGAGGCCGGTGCCCTGGGCATCCGGGTCCACCCCGAGCACGTAAACCTCCCCGCGCCCGTCGGGGTGCACCTTTGTCCAGTGGAAGCCGAGCAGCCGGTCGTGCGGGTCGACGGCCAGCAGGAACCCCTTCGGGTCGAACCACGGTTGCGCCTCGCGCACCGCGAGCTCACTGAGGTCCAACTGACTCTGCTCGGGATGCCAGCAGAACGCGCGGTTGTTCACCCGCACCACCGCGGCCTCGTCCTCACCTGGCACGAAGCTGCGCAGCGTCACCCCGTCCGGCAGGGCTCGGGGTGGGATCGCAACGGCCAGCCTCCGACGCAACTGGCACAGTTCGCGCCTACGGTCCAGCCCAGTCCGCTGCGCCAGCCGTAACGCCGCCGGGTGCTCCCCGTGCGCCCACACCCACAGCGGTCCCTCAACCCGGTCCAACAGCGCAGCGAGCAGAACACCGCCGACCCCGCTGCGCCGGTGCTCGGGATGCACGGCGAACTCGGCAGTGCGCCGCTGCGGCCTTTCGTCCAAGCCCGCGTAGCCGATCAGGGTGCCCTCCGGGTCGTGGGCCAGCAGATGCACCCCAGTGCCGGGCCGGCTCGAGCTCCTCTGACGCAGCCGCAGCGCAGCCGCTTCGGAGATGGGATCGACGCCATCCGCGACCGCTGCCGCGGCCAGCAGTCCCGCTGCGGCGGCGATCTGCCCGTCGGACGGCTGGACGATCCAGGTCAGCCCCAGGGTCACCCCCTGGTCAACCTCGCTGCACGGGCAGTGATTCCGGGGCGGCCCGATCTCGGTCGGCCCGATCTCGGTCTGCTCGATCTGAGTCAGAGCTGTCCGCGGTCTCGGCGTCCTGCTCCGCTGCGTGCTGCTGCTCGGCCCGCTCCCGGGAACTCATACTGCGTAGCGGGCGGACAAACTTGTAGCCCACGTTGCGCACTGTGCCGATGAGCTGCTCGTGCTCCGGGCCGAGCTTGGCCCGCAGCCGCCGCACATGGACATCGACCGTGCGGGTACCGCCGAAGAAGTCGTAGCCCCACACCTCCTGCAGCAACTGGGCGCGGGTGAACACCCGGCCAGCGTGCTGCGCGAGGTACTTGAGCAGCTCGAACTCCTTGTAAGTGAGGTCCAGCGGGCGGCCCTTGAGCCGGGCGGTGTAGGTCGCCTCGTCGATCACGAGCTCGCCGAGCACCAGGGCGCCGCTGCGTCCGGCGCCCGGCTCGGCGGCGCGCCGAGCCACCAACAGCCGAAGCCGGGCGTCGACCTCGGCCGGGCCCGCGGTAGGCAGCAGGACCTCATCGCAACCCCAGTCGGCGGACAGCGCGACCAGCCCCCCTTCGCTGATCACCACCACCACCGGCACGTCCAGCCCGGTGGATCCCAGCAACCGGCACAGGCTGCGCGAACCGGCCAGGTCCGAGCGGGCATCGACCAGCACCGCGTCGTGCGGGCCGGCGTCCAACAGGGCGGCGACCTCCGGGGCGGCCGGCCGCACGCCGTGCGACAACAGGGCCAACGCAGGCAGCACCGAACCTGGTCCGGGGTCCGCAGTGAGTAGCAGCAGTTCCATGCCCGCTCCCTCCTGCCGCTGGAGGCTGGCGGCCGTGACCTACAGCATGTCCTGGGAGGATACCGGTTGTAGCCACGCTCACCTTGTCTCGGTGCGCCCTATCACGCCGAGCACCACGAATGGACGGAACGGGGAAGCTGCGTGCGGAAGCTGGTCATCGTTGTGCTGGTAGTGCTGGGCCTGGCCGTGGCGGCGGACTTCGGGGCCGCCGCAGTAGCCGAGTACACGCTGGCCCAGCAGCTCAGAGAGCAGCTCGCGCTGCCCTCCGACCCGTCAGTGCGGATCAACGGTGTCCCGTTCCTGACCCAGGCACTGGCCGGTCGTTATACGGCCATTGACATCCGGGCGACCGGGCTGCCGGTGGACCCGCTGCGCGACGTCGCCGTGGAGGCGACGCTGTATGACGTGGACGCACCACTGCCAGAGGTGATCTCCGGCAACCTCCAGTCGGTGCGGGCGGCCCGGGTGGACGGCCGGGTCCGGATCAAGGACTCCGACCTCGGGCGGGCGATCGGGATCGAAGATCTCCGGATCCAGCAGCCCTCCGACAAGGAGATCAAGGCACTACCAGCGGCTACGGCATCCGCCGGCAATTCCACCAGCGACAACCGTGCGCCGGTCCGGATAGTGGCGACCACCGACCTCTTAGGCCAGCGCACCGAGATCATCGGGATCGGGGTGATCGAGCTCACCGATGACCTGGTGCGGATCACTATCTCGGACGTGCGGCTGGCCCGCGACGACGTCGGTGAGGTGAGCCTGCCGCGGGAGATCCGCCAGCTGCTGCGCAAGACGTTGAGCACCGACGTGAAGCCCGGCGGGCTCCCGTTCAGCGTCACGCCTACCGGGGTGTCGGTGCAGACCGGGTCATTGATCGTGGAGGGCACCGCGAACAACGTCTCGATGGGGCGGGCCGGGATCGGTGCCGGCTGACGGGTCCGTGGCTCGCGTTGGAGGTGATGGCCGTGGCCGCGGCATTCGACCTGATCTGGCGGGCCCGCGAGGGGCACGTACGGGCCGCCGCTGAGGTGGGGCCGCCAGCGCCGTACGCGCTGTGATGTGCACTGCGTCCACCCGGTCTGTCCGGTCTGTCCGGTCTGTCCGGTCTGTCCGGTCTGTCCGGTCTGTCCGGCTCGTGGAACGACGGCCCCGCAGATCGGGAGTCTCCGGTAGTCTCGCCTTTGTGCACTCGCTGCTGACCAAGCGCCGTGCGGTCGACTTCTGCCGT
>JBOHFU010000405.1:0-3944 GCA_050699675.1 Pseudonocardiaceae bacterium | reverse complement strand
CACAGGGCACGTGGTTGGACGATCCCAGCAGGCGCGCCTACCTGAGACGGCTGGCAATACCCGCCCCGCTCGCTGCAATCCCCTGCGGCATGGCTTCGATCTGAAGGCTGACGGCGCGGCTACGCGCCATCCACCATGTCCCGCGAGTGTCGCGAACAGTTGTGCCATCACTTGCTAGCAGATGCTATCGTCAGGCCATGAAGAAGATGTTGCCGGTGCGCTTCGAGGACTCCGAGATCGAGGAGATCCGGGCACAGGCAGCCACCGAGGGGCGCAGCTTGCAGGACTACGTGCATGACGTCCTGATGCAAGCCATCGCGACTCGCACGCAGCGGCGCCGTGACGTACTCGACCACGTGTTGAAGGTGAGCGCTAGTCTCAACGAGCGGCTCGCCCAGTGATCGACTACCTCACAGTCGAAGACCTGGTGGAAGTTACGCGGCGGATCATCGATGGCGAGGTATTGGTGCGTGACGCCGGTTTGCTCGCGTCGGCCGTATCCCGTCCGCAGTCGTCGGTGTTCGGGCAGGATGCGTATCCAGGTGTATGGGAGAAGGCCGCGGCATTGATGGAGTCGCTGGGGCGCAACCACGCGCTGGTCGACGGGAACAAGCGGCTGGCGTGGAACGCCACCTGGTTCTTCCTCGGGCTCAATGGTCATCCGCTCGGTGAACCACTCGATGAGGACACGGCGGAGCATTTCGTTGTCGATGTCGTCACCGGCAAGCTGGAACTTGCGCAGATCGCGTCTGGGCTGGTCAGGTTTGCCGCGTAGATCGGGCGCTTACGGGGACACGTAGTCGTTCGTGACGATCACGATCAGGCCCGGCCTGGCGTTCGCAATGCCGACGAACCGGGGCTCGACGCGCATCCCGAATTCGGAACCGATGGCCTCAGCGTCATCGCGCTGGCCGGTATCCTCCTGGTAGTACGCGGTAGTCGTCGGGATCGTCCCTTGTGCGTAGTTGCCGACCTCGATCACCGTCCAGCCCGCGGCACTGAGATCTTCCGCGGCCCGCGCGGCCAGGCCCCGGATCGTGCTGTTGTTGTAGACCCGTACCTCGCCGCGACCGTGGCCCTGGTCGCTGGGCCCCTCGCCGCCGACCGGCGCGCCCTGCGCGGCGTCCGGTGGGCCGAGCGGGGGGGCTATGGGCGCTGCCGCCGGGCTCGACGTCACCGTCGGCGGATACGGGATAGTGGAGGGGATCGCCGGTCTGCTGTCGGGAGTCGGGGTGGCTGCCGGCGGCGCAGTGGCCGAGGTCCGCTCATCACGAGTGGTCGCCACCACCAGTCCGATCAGGGCGGCGATCACCGCTAGCCCGACCAGGGCCAGCCCGGCGATCCGCAACCGCCTGCTGGCTCCGGTCCCGTTCGGGGTGCCCATGGCGCTACATCCGGTTCTGGCGGCGCGGGTCAACGCCGAGCCGGCGAGCAGCCCTGGCACGCTGGCGACCGGACCGCAGCCGCCGCAACCGCTTGATCAGCATCGGGTCGGCGGCGAGCGCCTCTTGCCGCTCGATCAAGCCGTTGAGGACCTGGTAATAGCGCGTGGCGGACATGTCGAACAGCTCACGGATGGCCTGTTCCTTGGCACCGGCGTACTTCCACCACTGACGCTCGAAGGCCAAGATCTCGCGCTCCCGGCTGCTCAGACCCTCGGAGTGGTCGTCGATCGGGGGCAACGCCGCTGCGGCGTCCATCGCGCTCCTCGGTTCACGATCCCGCGGCTGCGTCCGGCGGGGTGACGGTCAGAATCACAGCACTGTAATTCAGAGGCCCATTGAACCACGCGGGGGGACCGGCGGAACCGGCGGCGCACCCATGCCGCGTCCCCAGGATGGGCGCGGAGCCGACCACGATTACTGTGCCTCATCATGGCTGTCCGCCCGATCCGGATCATCGGTGATCCGGTACTGCACACCCCGACCAGGCCCGTGACGGAGTTCGGCCGCACGCTGTACCCGCTGCTCGACGACCTGTTCGACACGATGGCGGCGGCCCAGGGTGTCGGGCTCGCCGCCAACCAGATCGGCGTGAACCTGCGGGTGTTCATCTACGACTGCCCGGACGGGGAAGGGGTCCGGCAGCGCGGGGTGGTGATCAACCCGGTATTGGAAACCGGCGAGCAGCCAGAGGGCATGCCCGACCCCGACGACGACTGGGAGGGCTGCCTCTCGGTACCCGGTGAGTCCTTCCCCACCGGGCGAGCCAGCTGGGCGCGGGTCACCGGGTTCGATCCGGACGGCGCGGCGCTCACCGTCGAGGGCACCAGCTACCTGGCGCGATGCCTGCAGCACGAGACCGACCACCTCGACGGGATCCTCTACCTCAACCGGCTCGTCGGCCGGTATGCCCGCGAGGCGAAGAAAATGGTGCGGGCGCAGGGCTGGGGCGTGCCCGGCCTGGCTTGGGACCCGGCCGCGTGCCCACCCGAGGACTGAGCCCGCTCACAGACCTGCTGTCGCAGGAGCGTGGTAGACCATCACCGTGGCCACCGAGTCGATCGCCTCGACGGACGAGCTCAGCCAACTGCTGCGCCGTCTTGCTGATCGCGAGCGGGTGCGCAGCGAGGCGACCGTGCAGGCCGACGTCCGCCAGTTGCTGCTCACCGGCGGTCTCGGCCTCGGAGACCACGACCTGGACGTCCAGCTTGAGACCCAGGTAGGAGATCGTCGACGCATCGACGTCGAAGTCGGCTGCACCGTCATCGAGGTCAAGAAGGATCTGCGCAATCAAGGCATTGTCCGGGCGGCGGAAGAGCAGCTCGCGGGCTACGTGGCGGCGCGCGCCGCGCAGACCGGTCAGCGTTACGTCGGTGTCCTCACCGACGGACGGGAATGGCGCGCGTATCACGAACGGGACGGCAAGCTAGTCGACGTCACTGCGCACGTGGTCAACCCCAACAGACCCGACGGCATTGCGTTGCTGTTCTGGCTCGAGGGTGTCCTGGCCAGCCGTCAGGGCGTTCCTTCGACGCCGAATGAGATCAAAGCTCGACTCGGTGCTACCAGTGCTTCTTATGCCCTCGATCGCGCAACGCTCGCCGCGCTCTATGCCGACCACGGCGCAAGCGAGACCGTCCGACTCAAGCGGCAACTGTGGAGCCGGTTGCTGCGCAGCGCCCTGGGAACCCAGTTCACCGACGACGACGAGCTGTTCCTGGAGCACACGCTGCTGGTGAATAGTGCTGAGATCATCGCTCATCTGGTCGTCGGACTTGACGTCACCGACATGCAGCCCGCGTCCTTGCTCGGCGGGCAGCGGTTCGACCTCGCGGCCATCTACGGTGTCGTCGAACACGATTTCTTCGACTGGGTATTGGAGGTTCCGCACGGCGGCGACTTCGTCCGCACCCTCGCCCGACGGTTGTCCCGGTTCGACTGGACCAATGTCGAGCACGACGTGCTGAAGGTCCTCTACGAGTCGGTGATCGGATCTGAGACCCGCAAGCAACTCGGCGAGTACTACACGCCCGACTGGTTGGCCGAGCAGGTGGTCAGCACCGCGGTCACCGACCCACTCAACCAGCGGGTGCTCGACCCGGCCTGTGGCTCGGGCACGTTCCTGTTCCACGCCGTGCGCCGCTATCTCGATGCCGCGGCCGCGGCGGGTATCTCCCTGAAGCGCGGCCTCTCCGAGCTCACCGACCACGTCCTCGGGGTCGACCTCCACCCGGTAGCCGTCACGCTGGCCCGCGTCACCTACCTGCTCGCCATCGGCCGGGAACGATTGCTCGCCCCCGATCGAGGGGCCATCACGGTACCTGTCTACCTGGGTGACAGCGTCCAGTGGAACCAGCGTCGCGATCTGTTCACCGAGGACCACCTCGTCGTCCCCACCGGCAGAGGTGATCAGCTCTTCGACGCCGAGTTCCGCTTCCCCGACCGATTCCTTGCCGACGCCGCTCACTTCGATCGGCTGGTCAGCAGTCTGGCCGACCAGGC
>JBOHFU010000404.1:0-3946 GCA_050699675.1 Pseudonocardiaceae bacterium | reverse complement strand
GCGTAGGTGCGGGGGTGGTCGGTGAACAGCGCCCGCAGCAGGGCGCGCTGGCGAGGCGACAACTCCTCGACGAGCTTCCACAGCATCCGCGCCGCGTCGACGTCGACGAGGCTCTGCTCTGGGCCTCGCGAGGGGTCGACGACCATGTCGGCCATCGTGTCAACGGGGACCGCGGTGCCCTTGGCCTGGCGCAGGATGCGCAGGCATTCGCGGCGGGCGGTGGTGGTCAACCACCCGGCCAACCGTTCCGACCACTGCACGCGGTGGGCGTTTTCGGCCAGCCGTAGCCAGGTCATCTGCATCGCGTCAAGCGCGTCGGCGTCCTGCAGCCGAAACGACCGCACCGTCGCGGACACGAGCTGGCCGTACCGGCGCAGGACTTCTTCCCAGGCCATCGCGTCGCCGTCGCACCCGATCGCACCATCCGCGACGGCACGCGTCGGAGATGCGGCGACTGCTCGGGCGGTGTCTCTCTCGACGTGCCCCATGGTGGTCATGGCAGTCCCCTGAGCGGGTGAACGTTGTTAACGTTTGTTACTCTGTACGTTAGAACGTACAGTGTCTAGCGGATATTAGGGGGTCGCCATAGGCCAACCGGGTCTTTGGTTCACCCGTACACGCACGCCTACCGGGAGCTACCACCCCAGCGGCCACGCCGTTGAGGCGGTTTCCCCGCCGAATCAGGTCTGATCAGCGTTTGTGGATGTGAACGGTGACGTTCATGCCGGGCACGAGGTCGAGGCCCTCGCGGTCCGCGATCGCGATCTTCACCGGGATGACCTGGGTGACCTTCTGGAAGTTTCCCGAGGCGTTGGCCTGCGGGAATAGCGAGAACTCCCCGGCGGCGCCGCCTTGGATCTCGCGGACGTGGCCGGTGAGCTCGGCGTTGGAGAAGGCGTCGACAGTCATATCGACCTGCTGGCCGGGGCGGACCTCTTTGATGTCAGTCTCGTCGACCCGGGCGGTGACGAAGATCTTGTCGAAGTCGTAGGCGACGGCGAGTTGGGTGCCGGCGGTGACGAACGCACCCGGAACGCCGTTGTCTACCGCGACAGTGCCATCGGATGGGGCACGGATGCTCATGAGTGGTTGGGCGAACCCGCCTTGGATCTCGACGCGACCGACGACCTGGTCTTTGCTCAGGACGGTGCCTTCGGTGGCACGCCAGTCGACGAGGATGCCGGTGGTAGGCGCATTAACCAGGATCTTGTTGCCATCGATTTGAGCGTTGTCGGTGCTGACGAAGTTGCGGGCATTGAGAAAGTAACTCGTGGCGAAACCGCCGGCGGCGACCAGCGCCACGATCAGGATGATGGCCAGTGCGATGCGCGTCGAACGTTTGAGCTTGCGTCGTCGGGGTGCGTCAGCCGCGGTGCCGTCGGTGGGCCCCTGATCGTCCGACGCAGGTGGTGGAGGCGCTGGCCCCTCCATGGTCACACCTCCGGAGTCGATGTGATCAAGCTCGTCAGCGCGAGCCTTATCCATAGACTACGTGCCGTACCCTATTTTGGGGAGTTAGTTACGGACGGATCAAGGGAATGATCACGTCGTCGACGATCTCGACCAGCACCCGGTCCGGGATCGGTGAGCTGTGCACCAGGAAATGCTGGCGGAGCAGGTCGGGACCGACACTCGCGATGCGGCGCGTGATCGCGGCGGCGCGGACCTCGCCACGAACGGCTCCTCGCCGGAGCACGTCGAGAAAGAGGCTGACGCTGGGGTCGATGAAGCGGATCCGGATGACCTCCATGAGGTCAGGGTTTCGGATGGTCTCGGCCATCAGGCCGCGGACCGCCTCGCCGGAGGCGCCGTTGAGCAGGTTGGCAAATCCTCGTAGGCAGGTAAGGACGTCCTCACGCACGTTGCCGGTGTCCGGTGGCTCGCCACAGCCGGGAAGGGTGTAGTGGACCGCGTCGGCCACCAGTTCGGCGCGGCTGGACCAGCGCCGGTACAGCGATCCCTTGCTCGCGCGGGCCCGGTTGGCCACGTGTTCCATCTTCAGCTCGGCATAGCCGACCGCGGTCAGCTCGTCGAGGGTGGCTTCGAAGATCGCCGCGTAGAGTGCGTCGCCGCGACGTCGCGGCCCCTTCCGGTGGTCGACCACCGCCTTCATAGGCTCGCTAGCCTGGCAAGTCTTGCCGACGCTGCTCAACGTCCACACCTTCTCGTGCTCTAGGTAACACCAAGAGTTTCCCCGCAACGGGTAGAACAGAGTAGAGCACGCAGCGTTCCGATGGCACAGTGAGGCCATGACCCGTGCGGCAGCGGAGGCGAGCCCCGACGGGCCGGCCGCTCGAGGTGCACCCGCTTCGGGGGCCCAGCAGCGATCGGCGCCGGGCTGGGGGCTGCCGCTGGCGGTGCTCATCGCCGGGATGTTCATGTCGATCCTGGATATCAGCATCGTCAATGTGGCTATTCCCACCATTCAGAACGAGTTCGGGGTGACCACCGACGAGGTGCAGTGGGTGGTCACTGCCTACACGCTGGCGCTGGGCGTGGTGGTGCCGGCCACCGCGTGGCTGGGGGATCGCTTCGGGCTGAGCCGGGTGTACAACCTGGCACTGCTGGCGTTCGCCGCCGGGTCGGCGCTGTGCGGGCTGGCCTGGGACCTGAACAGCCTGGTGGTCTTCCGGATCGTCCAGGCGATCCCGGGCGGGATCCTGCCGGTGATCACGCTGGCGATCCTGTACCGGATCGTGCCGCGGGACCGGCTCGGCGCCGCCATGGGCCTGTATGGCCTGGGGGTCGTGTTCGCCCCGGCGATCGGGCCGACCCTGGGCGGGTATCTGGTCGAGTACGTGGACTGGCGGCTGATCTTCTTCATCAACGTGCCGATCGGGATCCTGGGTGCGGTGGCCGCGGCGCTGGTGCTGCCGGCGTTCCCGGGGCGGGCCGGGAAGCGATTCGACGTGCTGGGCTTTGTCACCGTGGCGGGCGGGTTGTTCGCGCTGCTGCTGGCGCTGTCGGAAGGGCAGGACTGGGGGTGGGGCTCCTACCGGATCATGGGCTTGATCACCTTCAGCGTGCTGAGCCTGGCGCTGTTCGTGGTGATCGAGCTGGAGGTGGCCGACCCGTTATTGGATATCCGGGTGTTCCGTTACTGGGCGTTCTCGCTCTCGCTGCTGTTGATCTCACTGCTCTCGGTTGTGCTGTTCGGGGTGCTGTTCTACATCCCGCTGTTCCTGCAGCAGGCCCAGGGACTGGGGGCGTTCGACACCGGTCTCATTCTGCTGCCCCAGGCGCTGGTGATGGCGGTGTTGATGCCGATCGCCGGGCGGGTCTATGACCGCATCGGGGCCCGCTGGCCGGCGGCAATCGGCCTGACGATCGTGGCCGCCGGCACCTACCTGCTGCACACGATCACCATCGACACCTCCCGCGAGCAGGTCATCTGGTTGCTGATGCTGCAAGGCGCCGGTTTGGGGATCGCCATGATGCCGATCTTCGCCGGGGGTATGGCGATCCTCCCGGTGTCCCGCGTCAACGTCGCGAGCGCGTTCAACAACGTCGCGCAGCGGGTCTCGGGTGCGCTCGGATTGGCCGTGCTCACCGCGATCTTCACCACCCAGCAGGCCCAGCAGATGGCCGGACGTGCCGCGCTGCTGCCCACCAATACCGCCACCCCGGACCTTGGCCCGACCGTCCCGACCTGGATGAGTCAGTACGCCACCCACCGGGTGACCGAGCTGCAAGTCTTCGCCGGGGCGCTGGACAACCTGTTCCTGATCGCCGCGGCCCTGGCCGCCCTGGGTGCGCTGGGGGCGCTACTGCTGCCGTCCGGACCTGCTCACGCGACCCCCGCCGGCATCGCCGCGCCGAAGCAGGAAATCACGCCGTCAGCATCGGCCAACGGCGGCCCAACCCGACCTGCCAAGGAGCTGGCCGAGGTCTGGACTTCTCCGCGGGATCCCTGACCTATGCGCGACGATCGTGAGCTGTTCCTCAC
>JBOHFU010000403.1:0-3953 GCA_050699675.1 Pseudonocardiaceae bacterium | reverse complement strand
AGTACTCGATCATCGGGGTCGACGGGCGCGCTCGGCATACCGTCGATGTCACGGTCACAGGTAGCCCGATGATGCACGACTTCTCGCTGACCCAAAACCACGTGGTGTTCTACGATCTGCCGGTCACATTCGATCCGGTCCAAGGCGCCGGCATCGTCGTCCCGCGCGCATTGCGAGCACCAGCACGGCTGGTGCTCTCCGCACTCATCGGCCGCGTCCGAGTGCCCGATCCGATCACGGCCATGCTCGGGAAAGGGGTCCGCGGGAACGCGAACATGCCCTACTCCTGGGATCCCGCCTACCCGGCTCGCATCGGCGTCCTGCCGCGCCAGGGCGGCGCTAGCGACATCCGGTGGTTCGACGTCGAGCCCTGCTATGTCTTCCACCCGCTCAACGACTATGATAAAGCCGACACGATCGTCCTGGACGTGGTTCGGCACCCCAAGATGTTCGACAGTGTCCTTGATGGGCGCAGGGAGCTGTGCGAATCCAATGAGAGCGCCACCACCCTCGACCGCTGGATCGTCGATCTCACCGCCGGGCGGGTTCACCATACCCGGCTCGACGACCACCCGCAGGAGTTCCCGCGTATCGACGAACGGCTCCTGGGCCGACCGCACCGCTACGGCTACGCCATGCAAGCCGCGTGCGGTACCGGAGCCATCGCCGTCGACGCCGTGCTCAAACATGACCTGCACCTGGGGCGCACCACCGTGTGCCGGCCAGGCCAACACAGCCAACCCGGCGAGTTCGTGTTCATCCCGAACAGCTTCGAAACCCCCGAAGACGACGGCGTGCTCATGGGCTTCATGTACGACGCCACCACGAACCGCAGCGACCTCCTCCTGCTCGACGCTGCCACCCTCGACACCATCGCCGCGATCCACCTCCCCGACCGTGTCCCACACGGCTTCCACGGCAACTGGGCACCCAGTTAGGCGTTCACTTGCCTCGGCCGGGTGGGCCGGGGAGCCCGGTGACCGCGGGTATCGCCCGCCGCGGCCAGTCGGCAGCCTGCCAGCGCTCGAGCCAGGAATCCGTGGCGATGGCCGGCAGCAGCCCTTGCCACATATCCGTGACCGCCTCCCACAACTGATCGCGGTCCCGGGTGAGATCGCAGATCAGGTTGACGCCGGTCATCATGGCCACGACCAAGCGGGCGATCCGGGTCGGGTCGAGGCCGGGTCGAAGCAGTCCCGCCGCCGCGGCAGCGGTGAGTTGCTCGACGGCCGCCGCTTCTCCGTAGGTGTAGTGCTCGGCGGTGCCGGCGCAGACCAGTCCGCGGTCGGTCAGCAGCTGGATGCCGCCGCGGGCGATGGGATCGATGATCATGCGGGCGACGACCTCGTCGGTCTGCGCAAGCAGGGTCCACAGTGGATCCAAGCCGCGGGCATTGACCTCGGCGACCATCACCTTCCAGCGCTCCACCATCTCGGCCACCACCGCGTCGGCAAGGGCCTGTTTGGAGGCGAAATGAAAGTACAGCGCCCCCTTGGTGACCTTGCTGGCGGCAATCACCTCACTCAGTGCCGTGCCGTGGTAGCCCACCTCGGCAAACTGGGTCGCGGCCGCGACCAGCAGCGCCCGTCGGGTAGCCAATGCCCGGCCCTGGAGAGGCTCGGCCGCCACCATTGCGGCGACCGGCTCCCGTCGCGGCGTAACCATCTATCCCCTCCTTCCTGTCGACGGCCCAGACTGCTACGCCACCGTGGGGTGAAACACCTTGCCCGCAAGCCAACCGGTCGGTATCTTTAGTGATGGTACCCGCATAAACCGTCCGCGACACCAGTCAGAAATCTGTGAATGGACGCGGTGGGCACCCAGCGGGGTGTGCCGGGGGCGGTGGCGCGTTTGTCCGGGGTTCAATGCCTAAATAACCCACCCCGAATAGACGCCCGGCAGGAACAAATCGAGTAAAAATTACGCCATTGACGTATCAGAAGTGCCCTGGCAGCGGGTACCGAGAGGGGACGGTGGCGATTGCCGCTGGCATCCTCTGCGGGATTTCCTGGGAGGGTTATCCCTAGTACTGCGAGCGGATGGTATTGTCTGGGCTTGGGGGTACAATGTCCACGGCCAGCCTGGTGTGCGACTATTGCGTGGCGTCGGCGCCCAATCCTGATGCGGCTGTCGTGACCTGACTATGGCCAGCGCTACCGGCTCACTGTGCTGCGCCGGAAGCACCCGGCGCCTTGTTCCGGGAAGAGTGCGGGAGCTCTGTGCGCTGCAGGCCGAGCGGCACCGGAGCGCGCTGGGTGAGCTGCGAGTGGCCTTGGTTCTCGGCGACGCGGGGCTGGGTAAGACACGGCTGGCGGCCGAACTGCTGCCTCGCGACGACGAGTCGGCCGTCGGGCTGATCGCGCACAGCTCCCCCCTTGGGGGTATGCCGCTGTTCGGCCCATGGGCAGATGCTCTCGGCTTGCATCCGGGTGATCTAGACCCGGAGGGGGTCTGTCGCGCCTGCGGGAGCGGGCTCGGTGGCCTTCCGGCGCTCGTGCGCCACGCCGAGATCGGGCACGACGCGTCCGCGTGCGCTGCGGCCCTTCGCTACCACTTCGTCGAGTGGATCCCGGGTCTGCTCGCCAAGGCGAGCGCTGACCGGCCGATCGTCGTGGTCCTCGACGACGTTCACCAGGGCCATGATGCGATGTGGGAGATGCTGCTGCGGCTGGCGTGGGACTTTCCGGCCAGCCAGCTGTTCGTGCTCGCCACCGCCCGGCCGGCGGAGCTGGCCAAACCCCGGATGGCCATCGAAGTGCTGCATGCCTTGGAGCAGGAGGCGATGGTCTGCCGGATTCAACTAGCCCCATTTTCCCGGGAGGATGTCCGGGAGCTGGCCGCGGAGATCCTTGGGCGGGACCAGGTGCCGTCAGCACTCGTGGACTGGCTGACGGTCCGCGCGCAGGGCAACCCGCGGTGCGCCGTCGGGCTGCTGGAGGCACTGGTCGGCAACGGCGCAGATCTCCAGGCACCTGCAGTGGACGGGGTACCGGAGAAACTGGCCCGCTGGGTCCGCACCGAGGTGGCGCGGCTCGACCAGCCGGCCCTGGCCCTCATCGAGGTGCTCGCCGTCGTCGGAGAACTGGTCGATCCCGGCGACCTCGCCCGGATCACCGACCAGCCGATCGACGACATCGCGCTCGCCCTGGAGCGGCTCGTACGTTCTGGGATGGTCGTTGAGCAGCAGCACGACCGGTTCTTGGGTTATCAGGTCGCCCATCCGCTCACCCGGGAGGTGCTCTACACCGATATCGGTGGTGCCAGGCGGCGCGTGATGCACCGGCGGGTGGCCGGGACCATGCTCAAGTCTGGGCGGACGGAGGCTGCGGCGTCGCACTTCGTCCGCGCGGCGCAGGCAGGGGACAGTGAGGCGATCGACGCGCTCGAGGCGTTGGCGCCCACTGCCGGCCGGCGGGGTCGTGTCGACGCGCGCGGAACCACCACGGAGGTCGCCCGCGGTCCGGGCGCACTGACGCGACGGGAGCGGCAGATCGTCGAGCTGGCCGCAGGCGGCTACACCGCCCCGCAGATCGCCACCCGGCTCCACATCGGCGTGCGCACCGTCGAAACCCACCTCGCCCGCAGTTACCCCAAACTGGGGGTTGCCTCCAAACAACAGCTTGTGCACCGCGCCGTGGAATTCGGACTCACGCCCGGTCCGTAGTTTCTACGGACCGGGCGAAGTCCGTAGTTTCTACGGATGACCCACCAGGCTGTGATCCCTACAATGTGTAGCGGCCGTGGGAGTAATTCCTTCTCCGTTAATACGGATAGAGATTGGTGGTGTGCGGTGACTGAGCCGGGACAGTCGGGCGTGGATGTTGAAGGTGAGCGGCAGCAGTTGAGTTTGGCTACGGCGGCGGCCCGTAATTTGGCCACGACGACCAAGTCTGTGCCGCAGATGCAGGGGATTACGTCACGGTGGCTGTTGCGGGTGCTGCCGTGGGTGGAGG
>JBOHFU010000402.1:0-3953 GCA_050699675.1 Pseudonocardiaceae bacterium | reverse complement strand
CGGCCGGGCTTCAGCACCGGCCGGCGAGGTTGGCGGCGGTTAAGAGCCCTCGTCGCCCAGGTTGGCGGTACTTGAAGAGCCACCAACCGGGTCAGCGCAGAGTCGCGGTCAGCCTTGCCCAGCGCTCCAGCAGCGCGGCCGCAGCGCCGGAGTCGATAGCCTCGGCGGCGCGCTGTGCCGTCCCCATGAGGTCGCCGACGAGATCACCCGTGAGGCCATGGTAGGTGGCAAGTGCGGCGGCCGAGTTGAGTAGTACGGCATCCCGCACCGGACCGGGATCGCCGGCGAGCAGACGCCGCACCACATCGGCATTGGTCGCCGCGTCCCCGCCGCGGAGGTCTTCTCGACAGGCGACCGGTACGCCCAGCGCCGCCGGGTCCAACTGGTCACGCCGCACCGCGCCGCCGTCGATCACCCACACCGAGGTGGTGGTCGTGGTGGTGATCTCGTCGAGCCCGTCGTCGCCACGGACCAGCAGCGCGCTGACACCCCGGTCGGCGAGCACCTGGGCCATCACCGGGGCCATCCGCAGATCCGCGCAGCCCACTAGTCCGGCGTCCGGCTGCGCCGGATTGGTCAGTGGACCAAGGAAGTTGAACGCAGTAGGAACCCCGATCTCACGCCGTACCCCGGCCGCGTGCCGCATCGCCGGGTGAAACAGCGGTGCGAAGCAGAACCCGATTCCCACCTCGGCCACGCACTGCACCACCTGCTCCGGGCCGAGGCTGATCGCCACACCGAGTGCCTCGAGCACGTCCGCGGTGCCGCATTTCGAGGACGCTGCGCGGTTGCCGTGCTTGACCACCGGTGCGCCGGCCGCGGCAGTCACCAGCGCGGTCATCGTGGAGATGTTGACCGTGTGCGCGTGGTCGCCCCCGGTGCCGACCACGTCGACCGCTCGCTCGGGCAGGTGCACCCGGCGGGCGTGCGACAGCATTCCGCCGGCAAGCCCGGCGATCTCCGCCGGGGTCTCGCCCTTGACCCGCAGCGCCACCACGAACGCGGCCATCTGGGCGGGCGTCGCCGCACCGGTCATCACCTGGTCCATCGCCCACGCCGTGTCGTCGGCATCCAGGTCTGTCCCGGCGATCAACTGAGTGAGCAGCGCAGGCCAGCTACAGGCATCGACGTTCGTGACCATGTTGAGCCGCCTCAGCCGTTCGCCACCGGCAGCCGGTGCGAGCGAAGCACCTCGGCCACGGTTTCGGCGGCGACCAGCGGATCCAACGGGTGCACGATCACCGCGTCGGCCTGCGACCAGACGGCCAACCAGCGGTCGTCCCTGCGTTGCACCGAGACGATCACCGGCGGACAGTTCGCAATCTCGTTCTTGAGCTGCCGGGACAGCCCCATCCCGCCGGTGGGCTGAGCCTCGCCGTCGAGGATCGCCAGGTTCACTCCTCCCGCGTCGACTTCCGCCAGAACCTCGGCGATCGTCCCAACCTCGATGTAGTCCAGCCGGCCGATATCCGCCGCAGGACGCCGCCCGACCGCATTGATGATGGCCTCGCGCACCCCCGGTCGGTGGCTGAAAACCAGAACAGCGGTGGCGTCGCTCGGAGCGTTCATCTGGTGGTCGAGGTCCTCAGCGTCGGTGGTACCCGGTGGCCGCAGGCTTGAGGTGGCCGGATCGGGTCACCGTGCGGGGCGGTGGCCTGGATGATATCCGGACAAGTATCCAGGCGGTGCGGGATGGTGCAGTGTGAGTGCGACTGTGCACCGTGCCGGTGATCGTTATTCGGAGCAGGCATCCACCTGGCCCCGGCCCAGCCGAGGCAGGCGCCCTTGGTCATAATGCTTGGTGTGACCCCTTCGTCCAGCCTGGCAGCGCCCTCCATCAGCCAACGGGTGCACTCGCTGAACCGGCCCAACATGGTCAGCGTCGGCACCATCGTGTGGCTGTCCAGCGAGCTGATGTTCTTCGCCGGTCTGTTCGCGATGTTCTTCACGGTGAAGGGGCAAAACGACGGTCCGTGGCCACCGATCCTCGAGTCCACCGGCGAGCCGATCCATCTCGACATTCCCTATGCACTGGTGGTCACGATCATTCTGGTGTCCTCATCGTTCACCTGCCAGTGGGGTGTGTTCAAGGCCGAACAGGGCGATGTATTCGGGCTGCGGCTCTGGTACACGATCACGTTGATCATGGGCACGTTGTTCGTGCTCGGGCAGGCCAACGAGTACCGCAACCTGATCCACGAGGGTGTCACGATCCCCTCAGGGGCCTACGGCACTGTGTTCTACCTCACTACCGGGTTCCACGGCCTGCACGTGACCGGGGGTTTGATCGCATTCATCTTCCTCATCGTCCGGACCAAGCTGAGCAAGTTCACTCCGGCACAAGCCACCGCCGCGATCGTCGTATCTTATTATTGGCACTTCGTCGACGTGGTGTGGATCGGCCTGTTCGCCACTATCTACTTCTTGCCCTAGTACAAGCACCGAGCCGAACAAGACAGCAGGGGTAGCCGAGACCGATGACCACCGCAAAATCCGACGGCCGACCGGGCCCCACCGGAGGATCGAAGCCCGCCCGGTCGAGGCGGGGGGGCCGCAGCCGGTTGTGTCGTCGGGTGTCCGGAATGCTGGCACTCACCGTGGCGCTGCTGTCTGCCGGTGGGCTGTACACGGTATTAGCCCCGCAGCCGCAGACCGCGCACGCCCAGGACGATCCGGCGCTGGTGCGCCAGGGCGAGCAGCTCTACAACAACGCCTGCATCAGCTGCCACGGCTCCAACCTGCAGGGAGTGCCCGACCGCGGGCCCAGCCTGATCGGTACCGGGGAGGCCGCGGTGTACTTCCAGGTCTCCACCGGGCGGATGCCCGCAGCGCGCCAGGAGGCGCAGAACGCCGAGAAGCCGGTCAAGTTCACCCCGGAGGAGATCGACGCGCTGGGCGCTTTCGTGCAGGCCAACGGCGGCGGCCCGACGGTGCCGACAGGCAGCCTCGCCGGCGGTGACCCGGCTCGGGGTGGCGAGATGTTCCGACTCAACTGCGCTTCCTGCCACCAGTTCACCGGACGTGGCATCGCACTGTCTTCCGGCAAGTTCGCGCCCACGATCAAGGACGTCAGCCCGCAGCAGATCTACACTTCGATGATCACCGGTCCGCAGAGCATGCCCAAGTTCTCCGACCGGCAGATCACCCCGGAGGAGAAGCGCGACATCATCGCCTACATCGAGTCGGTCACGGAGAACCGCAACAACCCGGGGGGCTATCCCCTCGGTGGTTACGGGCCGATCTCTGAGGGTCTGATCGCCTGGATCGTCGGGATCGCTGCGCTGGTCGCCGTCACGTTGTGGATCGGGTCCAAGGCATGAGCGGCCACGGTGGACCTGGCGGGGGGCCGGCCGGGCAGCGACGTCCCCCGAGTGACGCCGACCTGTCCACGTTGAGCCGCGAAGAACTGATCCGGCTGGGCTTGGCCGCCGACGGGGTGACCATCGTGCACCAGGAGGACCCGTTCCCGGTGCCGGGCACCCGTGCCGAGAAGCGCACCGAGCGCAAGGTCGCGCGATGGTTCACCATCGCCGCGCTGGCCGGGTTGGGTTTCCTGGCGGCTTTTCTGTTCTGGCCCTGGGAATACGTTCCACCCAGCAGCCCGGGCAGCCAGCACCTGCTCTACCAGCTTTACACCCCGATCATCGGGCTCTTGCTGGGGGTGTCGGTGTACGCCATCGGTGCCGGGACGATCGTCTACGCAAAGCGCCTGCTGCCGCACGAGACCGCGGTGCAGCAACGTCACATGGGCGGTTCCGCCGAGGTGGACCGCGTGACCACGACGGCGATCCTGACCGACACCGGTACCCGCAGCAACATCGGGCGACGGTCCCTGATCAAGCGAGCGGCTGGGGCGGGCGCCGGCGTCCTCGGTGTCGGAGTGGGAGTACTCGCCTTGGGTGGCCTGGTGCGAAATCCTTGGCAGGGTGGTGCCAACGCCGCGCTGTGGGTCA
>JBOHFU010000401.1:0-3966 GCA_050699675.1 Pseudonocardiaceae bacterium | reverse complement strand
GCCGCTGCCGCCGCGTCTGATGACTTCGATCGCCGGGTTGCGGAGGTCTTCGCCGGCTACCAGCGGCGGTTGAGCACATCCAATGCGCTGGACTTCGACGACCTGATCATGCGCACGGTCGAGCTGCTGCAGACCCTGCCTGACGTTGCCGAGCACTACCGGCGGCGGTTCCGCCACGTCCTGGTCGATGAGTACCAGGACACCAACCACGCGCAGTACGTGCTGGTCCGCGAGCTGGTCGCGGCACCGGCCGAGGACACCGACCCCGCGGAGCTGTGTGTGGTGGGCGACGCCGACCAGTCCATCTACGCCTTCCGCGGCGCCACGATCCGCAACATCGAGGAATTCGAGCGGGACTTCCCAGACGCCCGGACGATCCTGCTGGAGCAGAACTACCGGTCCACCCAGACGATCCTGTCCGCAGCGAACGCGGTGATCGCCCGCAACCCCGGCCGCCGCGATAAGCGGCTGTGGTCGGCCGCGGGAGATGGCGAGCCGATCGTCGGCTACGTCGCCGACAACGAGCACGACGAGGCCGCGTTCGTCGCCGCGGAGATCGACCGGCTGGTCGACGGCGGCGAAGCACGGTTCGGCGACGTGGCGGTGTTCTACCGGACCAACAACTCCTCCCGGGTGTTCGAGGAGATGTTCATCCGGCTCGGGTTGCCCTACAAGGTGGTCGGCGGGGTTCGTTTCTACGAGCGCCGCGAGGTTCGGGACGCGTTGGCCTACTTGCGGGTGCTGGACAACCCCGAGGACACGGTGTCGCTGCGCCGGATCCTCAATACTCCGCGGCGGGGGATCGGGGACCGCGCAGAGGCCGTCCTTGCCGCCCACGCCGAGCGGGAGCGGATTTCCTTCGCCGCGGCGCTGCGGGCCGCCGCGGCCGGCGAGGAGATTCTCCTGCTCAACCCGAGATCCCGCAACGCGATCACGGCGTTCGTGGTGATGATGGACGAGCTACGGGAGAAAGTGACGGCGGGCGAGGAGGTTGCGGAGGTCCTCGACGCGGCGCTTGAGCGCACCGGGTACCGGGCCGAGCTGGACGGGTCGGAGGATCCGCAGGACGCTTCCCGGCTGGACAACCTCACCGAGCTGGTGACCGTGGCGCGTGAGTTCGCCACCGACCCGGTCGTCCCGGTCGAGGATGGTGGCGCCGAGCCCGGGTCGCTGGCGGCGTTCCTGGAGCGGGTCGCGCTGGTCGCCGACGCTGACCAGATCCCGGACGACGATGGGTCATCCGGTGGTGTGGTGACCTTGATGACGCTGCACACCGCCAAAGGACTGGAGTTCCCGGTGGTGTTCCTCACCGGCTGGGAGGACGGGCTGTTCCCGCACCTGCGCGCGTTGGGCGATCCGACCGAACTTGCTGAGGAGCGCAGGCTGGCCTACGTCGGGCTGACCAGGGCCCGGCACCGGCTCTACCTGTCCCGGGCGATCACCCGGTCGGCGTGGGGACAGCCGATGACCAACCCGGCGTCGCGCTTCCTGACCGATGTGCCCGAGTCGCTGGTGCAATGGCGGCGTGCGGAGCCCGAGCGGGCCGGCCCGGTCGCACGGACGGTCTTCGGGCGCCGCGGGTCCGGGGCCGACGTGATCGGTGCCGACTCCGCGCAGGCCGGGGTGGTGGCCCGCGGCCTGCGCTCGACCCCGTTCCGGGGCTGGCAGAACACTCCGGCGCTGGTGCTGGACGTGGGGGACCGGGTCACGCATGACAAGTACGGCCTGGGCACCGTGGTGGCCACCGACGGCAGCGGCCCCCGGGCCACCGCGACCATCGACTTCGGTTCCGCCGGGACGGTCCGGCTGATGCTCATCGGCGGGGTCCCCCTGGTGAAACTCTGAAGTGCCGGCACCGTGGCGGCGGCCGATGACGGCAACGGAGGTCATCGTTCGAGCAGCGACCAGCGCGGACGCCGACGCGATCCTGTCAATTTACCGGCCCATCGTGAATGAGACGGCGTCTTCATTCGAGGAATTAATAGTGGCAGAAGTCGCTGCGAGACCTGCCAGCACAACCGTCCGAGCCTCGGGAGTGGAAGCCGACCGGATAGCACTCAGCCGACCCGCTGCTGGTGGGTAAGGCCCGTGAACTCGACGCTGCGGACGTTTCGCCCTACTCGGGACGTCGGTGGTGTCGTGTTCACGACGGCGACGTCCTCGGTGACGTCGTCGGTTGACCTGCGGCGCCCAGCCGCCCGGGTCCGGCCTCCGAACGCTATCCGGCTGGGGGAGGGATGTTGCGGTTCGAGCGGAACAGGTTGCTGGGGTCGTAGATCTTCTTGATCTCGACGAGGCGGTCGTAGTTGATGCCGTACGAGGCTCGGATGCGCTCGTCGTCCTCGTCGGCGGTCTGGAGATTGATGTAGGTGCGGCCGGTGGAGAAGGGCCGGACCCGCTGCCACGCATCACGGACCCACTGCGGGAACGGCTCCGCCTTGGGCTCGTCCGGTTCCCAGATGCCGAGCACTCCGATAGCGAAGTGGGCGTCTCTGTTCCCGACTGCACCGTCGTCCTCGTCATGGTCGTTGAGGGCCCCGCCGAGGTGCAGTATGCCCAACTGCGCCTCCGGGATGGGGCACTCGGCGGCCAGCTCTTGCACGGTGGACAGGAAGCCATCGGTGAGCTCGGCGAGGTACTCGGTCTTCCAGTAGTAGTGGTGGCCCTTGGGCTCACCTGCATCGAGGTAGGACTGCACCTGGGTGTAGGGCTGCTCGGTCAGCAGGTCCACGACGGGATCGCCCAGCGCCCGGATCGGGGAGAGCGCCTCGTCGACGTTGGCCAGGTCGCCGCTGTAGCAGACGGCCATGGCACAGACCCGCTGGCCGCGCCACGCCTCGGGCACGAACGGCGCTGATGGGGCCCGCAGGAGGTTCAGCCACACCGCCAGCTCCCGGGGCGCCTCCGTGGTGATCTCCCGGTAGGCCTGGAGGATCTCCTCGGCCCGCTCGAAGGGCCAGGCGATCAGGCCGCCGTAGACGGTCGGGCCGACCTCGTGCAGCCGGAAGGTGAACGAGGTCACGACGCCGAGGTTGGCGCCGGCGCCGCGGATTGCCCAGAACAGGTCGGCGTTCTCCGCCCGGCTGGCGCGGCGGACCCGGCCGTCGGCGGTGACGATCTTGACCTCCAGCAGGTTGTCCACAGTCCACCCGAACCGACGGCATAGGTAGCCCAGGCCCCCGCCGAGCGTCAATCCCGCCACTCCGACCTCGGAGATGAAGCCCAGCGGGGTGGCCAGGCCGTGGCGTTGGGTCTCGCGATCCACGTCGGCGAGCAGGCACCCGGGCTGGACCGTCGCGGTCCGCGCCTGCGGGTCCACGACGATGCTGCGCAGCCGGGACATGTCGATGGTCAAACCCCCATCGGCCAGCGCGGTGCCTGCGATGTTGTGCCCGCCGCCACGCACCGACAGCGCGAGGCCGTGCTGGCTGGCGAAGTCCACCGCGGCCACGATGTCGGCCGTGCCGGCCGGCTGGGCCACGATCGCCGGCGTCTTGGAGATCAGGCCGTTCCACAGCAGTGTGGCCTCCCCGAAACCCGCGTCCTGCGGGGACAGCAGTGGGCCCCGCAGGCGCTGGCGCAACGCCTCGACGGAATCTCCGGTCAGCGTGGTCGTCGTCTCATCCGGGGTGTAGACGATGCCTGCAGCGCTCTGCCTGTTCATTGCTCCTCCTCGTCCGCGGTCCGCGGGTAAGGCTCACAATGGAGCCGGCGAGCAGGCAGCGCGTCGGCGGAAGCACCCAACTCCGCGACTGCGCAGTGGGTAGTTCCACCCAGGAGAGTGGTCAGACGAGCCGATGCTGGTACGCGTAGGCCGTGGCTGCCGCTCGGGACGGCACGGCCAGCTTGGTGAGGATGCTGCTCACGTGCCGGTCCACGGTCCGCGCGCTGAGGACCAGTTCGACGGCGATCGCCTTGTTGGTCGCGCCGGCGGCAACCAGGCGCAGCACCTGCAGCTCGCGCGGG
>JBOHFU010000400.1:0-3973 GCA_050699675.1 Pseudonocardiaceae bacterium | reverse complement strand
GGGCGATGCGGGGGCCCAGCAGCAGCGGCAGCGCGACCAGCGTGGCGATGATCGGGAGCGAGCGCGGCACCGCGATCACAGCAGTCAGCCCGATCACGAACAGCACGAATCCGGTAGCCGCCGTGACACCCGCGACGTGGACCGCATCATCGATGGTGCCGACCAGGTGGCGACCGCGATACCGGTGGGAGAGCATGCCGAACCCGGTCTGCAGGACGACCGCGAGTGCGAGGATCTCGATCACTTGTCCGGGTGCCATCCGGCTCAGGTCGCCGCTGTAGCGCAGCAAGGCGCCCACGGTCAGTGCGAGCATCCATGCGAACCCGTCGCATGCGGCCAGGGCCAACGCCCGGCCTGTCACGGTCCGTGAGCTGCTTAATCTTCGTTGCGACATCAGTGGGTTGCCTAACCTCTAAGGAAAGTTCGCCTAGCCTTAATCAAGTTAGGCACACCTAACAGGCCCAAACGGGTGATAACCACTCGTGTGGGGGTCACCTTATAGTGAGTACTAGCACAAGATAGCTACAGAAAGTGCGAAACGCCGCAGGTTCGCGAGCACAGCGGTCGCGTGAGGGTGAACGGAGTTCGAGTTGAAGATCTTGATCGCCAGTTCCATCGATCCCGGCGCCATCACCGCACTCGAACAGGAACACGACGTCATCCGAGCGTTCAACGCCGACACCGAGCACCTGCGCGCCGCGGCCGCGGACCGGGAGGTGATCGTGTTCCGCAGCGGGGTGCAGCTGTCGGAGCACGTCCTGGACGGCGCACCGAACCTCCAGCTGTTGCTGCGCGCCGGGTCCGGCCTGGACAACGTGGACGTCGCGGCCGCCACCCGGCGCGGCGTCGAGGTCGTCCGGGTGCCCGGCTCGTCCGCCCAGCCGGTGGCCGAGTTCACCTTCGCCCTGCTGCTGTGCCTGGTGCGCAAGGTGGCGCTGGCCGACCGGCAGCTGCGCCAGGGTCACTGGCCAAAGGCCCAGCTCGGCGGGCCGTTGCTGACCGGGAAGACGCTGGGCATCGTCGGCGCCGGCCGGATCGGCAGCCGGGTCGGCGAGATGGGTGCGGCCTGGGGAATGCGGGTCATCGGCTGTGTGGCCGACTCGACCCCGGCGGTGCAAGCCGGGCTCGCCGCACGGGCGATCATGGTGGCCTCGTTCGACACGGTGGTGGCAGAGGCCGACTTCCTGTGCCTGCACGTGCCGCTCGATGCGGCCACTCGGCACCTGATCGACGCCCGGGTGCTCTCGCACCTGAAGCGCGGGTCTTACCTCATCAACGTGGCCCGCGGCGGGGTGGTCGACGAGGCCGCGCTGTACCCGGAGCTGACAGTGGGGGACAAGCTGGTCGGCGCCGCGCTGGACGTCCACGAGCGGGAGGGCGAGGGCACCCGGTCGCCGTTCGCTGACCTGCCCAACGTCGTGCTCACCCCGCACATCGGCGCGATGGCGCTGGACTCGCAGCGGCTGATCGGCGAGCGGGTGGTCGAGCTGGTGTCGGCGCACCAGAAGGGACGCCTTCGCGAGGAGCTGGGCCCCGAAGAGATCGGGAACCAAGATGTGATCATCGACGGTGACAGGTGATGCGGACCAACCGGGCTGAGAAGAAGCGGTCAGCGCTGCGGGAGGGTTTGGCGGCGGCGGCTCCGCTGGTGACCGTGGGAGCGCACGACGCCATGAGCGCGCAGCTCATCGAGGCCTACGGCTTCGATGCGGTGTGGGTCAGCGGGTTCGGCGTGGCCACGATGACGCATGCCCTCCCGGACCTCAACCTCACCACGATGTCCGAGACGCTGGCCGCGGCGGTCCGCATCGACGCAGCCACCGGGCTTCCGGTGGTGGCGGACTGCGACAACGACTTCGGCGGGCTGGGCAACGTCGTACGCACCGTGGTGGAGTTCGAGCGTGCCGGCATCGGCGGCATCTGCATCGAGGACAACCTCTTCCCCCAGCGCAACAGCCTCTACCAGGGCCAGTCGAAGCGGAGCTGATCGCCCCCGACGAGCAGGCGCGCCGGATCCGGGCGGGTAAGGCCGCCCAGGAGACCGACTCCTTCGTCTTCATCGCGCGGGTCGAGGCCCTCATCGCGGGCCACGGCGTGGCGGCGGCGTGCGAGCGGGCAGAGGCCTACGTCGACGCGGGGGCCGACGCCATCCTGGTCCATTCGAAGGACAAGTCCCTCCAGGAAATCGAGGGGTTCCTCGGTGCGTGGGCGGGCCGGGGCACGACCCCGCTGGTCGCCGTGCCGACGCTGTTCCCCGACTACACCGATCGGGAGCTGTTCGACAAGGGCTTCCAGATGGTGATCCTGGCCAACCACCCGATGCGGGCCGCGGTGCAGGCCATGGAGCACACCCTCGAGACCCTGAGCACCGAGCGCAAGGCCGCCGCCGTCGACCCGCACATCGCATCGGTCGACCACATCTTCGAGCTGGTCCGGACGAAGGAGGCCATCGCGCTGGAAGAGTCGGGCGGTTGAGTCCGCAGCCCCGGATGCTGGGGCCGCACCGGTTACATACGGAATGTATTGATCTGCCGCTATCATGTAGTCATGAGTTCGCTGGTGCAGATCAGAAACGTGCCCGAGGAGACGCGGCGCGCCCTCAAGGCACGCGCCGCCGCGCGCGGTGCGTCACTCAACGCCTACTTGCTGGAGCTCCTCAACCGGGAGGTGGCCAGGCCGACGGTCGGTGAGGTCCTCGATCGTGCTGCCCGGCGCGCCGAGCGTGCCGACGTGTCGGCGCTCGACATCGTCGCTGCGGACCGGGCAGCTCGCGAGGAACAACTTCACCGCCGGCCCGGCCGTTGATCGTCGTGGACAGCGCCGCGCTGGTCGACGCACTCACCGGGCTCGAGAGAACTGAGCAGCTGCGCGCCTACCTGGCGGCCGAGGAACTGCACGCTCCCACTTTGCTCGATTTTGAGGTTGTGTCGACGCTGCGGGGTCTGACTCTGGGTGGGCACCTCAGCGTGGCCAGAGCTGGGGACCTGCTCACCGATTTCGATGATCTGCCCGTGCAGCGCTGGCCGTTCGTGGACGGCCTACGCCGCCGGGCGTTTCAACTACGCGACAACGTCTCTCCCTACGACGCTGCATACGTAGCCCTTGCCGAAGCGTTGGAATGTCCGCTGCTGACCCGCGATCACCGGCTGGCGCGCTCAAGCGGGCACGCCGCTCACATCGAGGTCCGGTAACGAGCCCGCGCTTACAGCGCGTTAGTAGCGACGCCGACTTCTTCTTCCCTTTGATCGTCTCGGCATGTCCAGTCACGGTGATCCCGCGTGTTCATCGCGATCGCCAGCAATGCCAGCGGGCCGGGGATGCCGTGGTCACGTCTACCAGCGTCATGGCTCATGAGTTCGCGGCGCATCACCTGACGGCGAATGGCGGCGACGAGGCATTGATGCCTCGCGCGTCCTGGCGTGGGCTGGCTTTCCGGAAGTTGATCGGAGACCCGTTCGACCTCAACCGCCGCGCCCTCATGGGCGCCATCGGTACCCTGACCATCCGGGGCGGCGGATCGCCAGCCGTCTTGTTGCACCACCGTGACTCCAGTCGCGTCGCGGGCGGCGGTGGGATGGTGCACCTGCTTCCGGCGGGTATCTTCCAGCCATCGTCGGTGTTTCCGGTCGCCGTCACCGCCGACTTCTCGATTTGGCGAAACATCCATCTCGACGCGCTCACACTGGCTGGGGACATCCTGACCGTCGCGTTCATCGACCCGCATTTATATGACGAACTGTTCACCAACGCCGTGCAAAACAACGCCGAGGGCTCAGTACCAGTGCGGGCAGTCCCGTTCGAGGAGCACACGCTGGCGTGGCTGCGTAGGTCCTGGCGGCTCTCACCCGGCGCCGCGGCGGCACTGCACCTGGCTTGGACTCACCGAAAAATACTGATCGAATAAACTCACCGCCGTTTGTTCCCCGGCGGAGCCGGCAGGCGGACAGAGTGTGATCTAGCTGGGCAAGTGCCA
>JBOHFU010000399.1:2013-3978 GCA_050699675.1 Pseudonocardiaceae bacterium | reverse complement strand
CAGTCCCGGCGAACACCACATCCGATCCGAAAATCGACGACGACAGCCCGACCTGAAACTCACCCGGCTGCTCCGGCACCGAGAACGCCACCTTGTACGTGTACGACTTCCCCGGCAAGATCGTCGCTTCAGCCGCAGCGCCGGCGCCCTTCTCTAGATCGGTGATCTCCGGTGCGGCTGCCCCACCTGCAGTGGCCTTTGCACCCACGATGAATGGGTTGAACTGGTAGGACTCTGCGCCGTTGTTGGTGATCGTGATGTTCACCGCCACAGCGCGCACTATCGGCCCACCCATCGACACCGCCGAGGAGGACGGGGCGAACTTCGCCGGAGCCGATACCGACACTGCCACATCACCTGACTTGGCAATGGTGCCGAACGCATGAGGCTCACCGCCTGGGATGCCCGACGTCGCATCCGACACCGCGGTCGCAAACGCTGCGGCGTACAGGATGCAGAACAACAGTCCGACCAGCGACAGGACGATCCCCGCGATCGCGAGGCCGGCGTTGGTGGCCTCGCCCTTCCGAGTGCGGGCGAACCCGACCGCGGCGAGAACCAGACCGGGGATAACCAGGAACCAGGCGATGACCCCGATAATTGGAATGAGCGAGAAGATTGCACCGATAAGGCCGAGGATGAATCCGGCTGTGCCCAACCCGTTTTTCGGTTGGCCGGGCGGCTGCTGGGGCTGCTGGGGCTGCTGGTAGGGCGCGTTCGGGTACGACGACATAAGGGGCGATGTCCGTTCAGGAAGGGCCGAGTTGACGCTTGGCCATGCCAGGTCTGCTGCCGTGTGATCGTGTGGGGCGTATTGGGTGTTACCCACCCGTGTGCGGTACGAAGCCCGACTCACGCCGACGACATTGTCCCAGTTGGAGTTAGACCCGAGCCCCGCTCTCCGGCACGGAGCCGGTGAAGTAACTGCTGGTGACCTCCAGGGAAGTGGTGTCGTAGTGTACGAACGTGCCATACAACGCAACTTTCCATCGAGAGTTGCCTCCGGTGGCACATCCGCAGCGGATCCACCTACCTTCCCCGGGGGCTGGTGGGGTCAATGAGACTAGCGGTGGGACGACCAGGTGCTGCCAGAGGGCAGCTGTGATCACTTGCGCCATCCCGGGTGATTCTGCCGCAGCCCCGGTGAAAGGATCAGTACCGCGTGCGGGAACGGGCTGTGGTGATCGACCGGACGAACACCTCCGAACGTAGTGAGGCGAGCTGCGGGGGCGTCTCGTAGCGCACCGCGTCGGCGTGCTCGGGCATCACGGCGGTAGCCCGAAGGGCGGCCTTGGTGGCGACCACGAGATCGCGGGGGGCCGCTGCGGCACGGCGGGCGAGGTCGACCGCGGCGGCCACCACCGCTTCGTGTGCGGTGGGTGAGCGGGGCTCGTCGTCGTCTGTCTCGATCAGGCGGTAGGCCAGGCCGGTGCGCACCGCCTCCTGGGCGTCCAGCGGCTCACCGAACAGCGCCATCGCGGCTGCGGTCTGCCGACCGGCAGCGCGTTGCGCCAGCCAGGTCATGCCTCCGCCGGGGTGGATGCCCAGCTGCAGGAAGCGGGCGTCGAAGGATGCGCCGGGGCCGACCAGGCGCAGGTCGCAGGCCAGTGCCAGGTTGAGCCCGGCACCCACCGCTGGTCCGTTGACGGCGGCGATGGTGGGCACCGCGGCGTTCGCCACGGCGAGAAAGCCGGCGTAGATGCGGTGCAGTTCGGCGGCCGAGCCGGACTTACCGGCGGCGGCGAGTGCGTCGAGGTCACCCCCGGCGCAGAACGCGGGCGGGGCGCCGGTGATCACGATGGTGTGCACCGACTCGTCGCGGTCACATTCCCCGACGGCACGAGCCAACCGGTCGGACAGATCGAGGGTCAGGGCGTTGCGGCGGGCCGGATCGGACACCGTCAGCACGGCGACGCCAGTGTGCCGCTCCAGAAGTACATCCATGCTCGTGAGTGTTTATCAGTG
>JBOHFU010000399.1:0-1913 GCA_050699675.1 Pseudonocardiaceae bacterium | reverse complement strand
CTCAACGCCACTCACGAGCGGTGCACTGGCGGTCGTTCGAGCAGGGTGGAGAGCACCATGGTGGATACCGTCCGATCCACGAACTCCACCGCTCGGAGCCGTTCCAGCGCGGTCTCCAGGTGCGCGATGCCCCCGGCGCGCAGGTGCACGATCGCGTCTGCCGCCCCGGACACCGTGTAGGCCGCCACCACCTCGGGCAGCGCTACCAGACCGGCCCGGATCCGGGTGGGGGACACGTTGCCCCTGCAGTGCACCTCGACGAAGGCCTCGGTGCCCCAGCCCAACGCCCCGGGGTCGACCACCGCGGTGAAGCCGCGCAGCACGCCGGCGTCCAGCAGTTTGTCCACCCTGCGCTTCACGGCGGGAGCGGAGAGCCCGACGATGCCGCCGATCTCCGCGTAGCTGGAGCGGGCGTCGGCAACCAGTTGCGCCACGATCTGATGGTCGAGCGTATCCATGCGCAACATTCTGCCGGTACATGGGCAACGAAACGGCATTGAGCCCTGAACATGGCGTTCCATACCATCGGATCATGTCGTCCGCTCTGAAGTCAGCGAGGTCACTGCGCTTCGGGACCGCGCGCCGGTACCTGATGTGCCCGCCGCGGTACTTCACGGTGAGCTACGTGATCAACCCCTGGATGGACCCCGGTCGGCCGGTGGACGCCGCGCGGGCGATGGCGCAGTGGACCGCGCTGGCCGACACCTACCGGGCGCTCGGGCACACCGTTGAGCTGATCGACCCCGAGCCCGGCCTGCCGGACATGGTGTTCGCGGCCAATGCCGCCACGGTGATCGGCGGCGTCGTGCTGGGCGCCCGGTTCCGGGACAGGCAACGGGCCGCCGAGGCGGAGCACTACCGGCGCTGGTTCGTCACGCACGGCGCACCCGAGGTGGAGATGCCCAGCGCGGTCAACGAAGGTGAGGGTGACCTGGCCTGGACCGGCCGGCTGCTGCTGGCCGGCACCGGGTTTCGCACCGAGCCGGCGGCACACGCCGAGGCGCAGGAGGTACTCGGGATACCGGTGGTCTCGCTGCGGCTGGTCGATCCCTACTACTACCACCTCGACACCTGCCTGCTGGTGCTCGACGATTCGCCGACCGCCCCGCTGATCGCCTACTACCCAGCTGCGTTCTCGCCCGGTTCGCAGCGGGTACTGGCGCGGTTGTTCCCCGACGCGGTGATCGCCACTGCAGCGGACGCGGCGTGTCTGGGACTCAACGGGGTGTCCGACGGCCGCTCGGTGGTGCTGCCTGTCGAAGCGGTGAATCTCGGGTGTGCACTGGGCGCCCGCGGATTCGAGCCGGTCTTCGTCGACGTCTCAGAACTCCGCCGGGCCGGCGGCGGCCCCAAATGCTGCACCCTGGAACTCCGCTCCTAACCCCGCGTGTCAGGCTCCCGTGCCCGGTGCGTCCCGTCGCTGCTGCCCGGTGTGTCGCTGGGCGGGCGCGGAACCCCGCCCCCGGTGAGCGCGTTGCAGTGAGTGGAGCCCGAACACTCCGGGAGGTGACCACCGTGCACAACCACGTCAACGGGCTGAAGACGGCGCTGCTGCTCGGCGGGCTGTCGGCGCTGGTCGTGCTGATCGGATCATTCTTCGGCCGCACCGGAGTGCTTATCGCACTGGTGCTCGTGGTAGGGATGAACGCCTACGCTTACTTCAACTCGGACAAGCTGGCCCTGCGAGCGATGCACGCTCGACCGGTGTCCGAGCCCGAACAGCCCATGATGTATCGGATAGTGCGGGAGCTGGCCACTGACGCACGCCAGCCGATGCCGCGGCTGTATGTCAGCCCCACACAAGCACCCAACGCCTTCGCCACCGGTCGCAACCCGCGCAACGCGGCGGTGTGTTGCACGGTGGGGATCCTCGAACTACTGAATGAGCGCGAACTGCGCGGAGTGCTCGGCCA
>JBOHFU010000398.1:0-3986 GCA_050699675.1 Pseudonocardiaceae bacterium | reverse complement strand
CTCCCGCACAAGGTCGGCAAGATCGATCCTCGACGCGGGGGAGCGCGCACCCAGTCCAGGATAAGCAGATCGCCGCACCGTTGGCAGGTACGCTCAAGGTGAAAGTCGAGGGCGGAGCTGGCGAGCGGCGCCTAGCCTCGGGGCCATGACCTTGCCACCCGTCACCACCGCTGCGAAGGACCCGGCGGATGCGGTGTTCGCCTGGTTCCACACGATGCTCGACACCCAGCCAGTGTTCCTGGACGACAACCAGCTGTGGCAGGTGTTCAGCTACGCCGACGTCGCCCGGATCCTGTCCGACCCGGCCACCTTCTCCTCCGACACCACCGCAGCGTTCAACATGCCCCAACCCGACCTTGACCTGTTCGACAAGGGCAACATCGTGACGAAGGACCCGCCGCGGCACCGCAAGCTGCGCACGCTGGTCAGCCAGGTGTTCACCCCGCGAGTGGTGGCCGGGCTGGCACCGCGAATCACCGAGATCACCACCTCGCTGCTGGACGCCGCGGACGGTGCGGACCGGTTTGATCTGGTCGACGCCCTCGCCTACCCGCTGCCGGTCACCGTGATCGCGGAGCTGCTCGGGGTGCCGGCGCAGGACCAGCCCCGGTTCCGCACCTGGGCCGAGGTGCTGTTCGACCAGCAGACCGTAGACGCCACGACTCTTGTCACCGAGGAGATCGTCAACGCGATGGCGCCGACCGTCCGCGAGATGAACGAGTACATGCTGGCGCACATCCGGCGGTGCCGCCGGCAGCCGGCTGATGACCTGATCGGCAAGCTCACTGCCGCCGAGGTTGACGGCGAGCGGCTGGCCGACGAGGAGATCGTGGGCTTCGCCAGTGTGCTGTTGTTCGCCGGACACATCACGACCACGGCCCTGCTCGGCAACGCCGTGCTCTGTTTCGATCGTCATCCGGAGGCGGCGGCTGCGGTGCGCGCCGACCGCGACTTGTTGCCGGCCGCAATCGAGGAGGTGCTGCGTTTCCGGTCGCCGTTTCCCCGGCTGGCTCGGGTCACCACGACCGACACCGAGATCAGCGGTCACGCCGTGCCGGCCGGCCAGCTGGTGATCCCGTGGGTTGGGGCCGCTAACCGGGACGCCGCGCGGTTCCCTGAACCCGATCGATTCGACGTCCACCGCAACAGCACCGGCCACCTGGCTTTCGGGCACGGCATTCACTTCTGCATCGGCGCACCGCTGGCCCGGTTGGAGGCCAAGATCGCCCTGGACATCCTGCTGGAGCGTTACCGGGAGATCGCGGTGGACGTTGCTGGCCCGATCGAGTTCCACAACCCGTGGCAGATGATCTCCGTGAAGCGACTGCCGGTGCTCGTTGCCTGATGCGTACAGGGTGGTCCCATCCTCGTGGACGGATAGTCGCAGACGCCGACTCTCACCGCGTGACGGTGCCATCCGGGTTGATCTGCCTGAACCGCAGGTAAGGCACCAGCGCGTCCGGCATGCGGACCGACCCATCGGCCTGTTGGTACTGCTCCAGAATCGCTACCACGGTGCGCCCGATAGGCAGACCGGAGCCGTTCAGCGTGGCGGCGAACCCCCGGGTGCCGTCCTTGAGCTTGGTGCGGATGCCCGCTCGCCGGGCTTGGAACATGCCGCAGTCAGAGACGCTGGAAATCTCGCGGTAGCGCTGCTGGCTGGGCAACCAGACCTCGATGTCGTAGGTGAACACAGCCGAGAAGCTGATGTCGCCCGCCGCCAACTTGACAACCCGGTGGGCCAGGCCGAGCTCCTTCAGGCACGTCTCGGCATGCCCCAACATGACCTCCAGCTCGCGGCGGGACTGGTCGGGCGCGCAGATACGAACCAACTCGACCTTGGCGAACTGGTGAAGCCGGATCAGACCGCGGGTGTCCTTGCCGTAGGAGCCAGCTTCGGAGCGGAAGCACGGCGTGTGCGCGGTGTAGGCCAGGGGCAATGCCTCGCCTTGCAGCGTCTCGCCAGCGTGCAGGTTGGTCAGCGGTACCTCGGCCGTGGGGATGAGGAACAGCTCCCGCTCGGCCACGCCGGTCTTGAACAGGTCTTCCTCGAACTTGGGTAGTTGCCCGGTGCCGGTCATGGTCGGTCGGTTGACCATGGCCGGCAGCGAAAACTCGGTGTAACCGTGCCGATCGGTGTGCAGCTCAAGAAAGAACTGCGCCAACGCCCGTTCGAGCTGGGCACCGACGCCCTTGACCACCGCGAACCGCGGCCCGGAGAGCTTGGTCGCCCGCGTGAAGTCGAAGATGCCCAGCCGCTCACCGATGTGCACATGATCAGCCGGTTCGAAGTCGAATGCTGGCGGGTTGCCCCACGTGCGGACCTGTTCGGCGAAGTCCTCGGAATTGCCGTCGGGCAGTTCGTCGCTGGGCAGGTTGGGGATGCTGAGCAGCAGCTCCTGCAGCTCGGCCTCGACTTGGCGCTGCTGCTCCTCTAGCTCCTGGATGCGGGTCTTGAGTTCGCGGGCCTGTTCACGCAACTGGGTGACGTCCGCACCCCGCTTGGCAGCAGCACCCACCTCCTTGGCGACGCGGTTGGACTCGGCCCGAGCCTTATCGGACGCCTGGATGGTGGCGTTGCGCTGGCTGAACAGCTTGTCCAACGGCTCCATGTCGAGGTCGAAGCCCCGCCGGGCCAGCTTGCGTACTGCGTCCGTAGCCGGATCGAGCAGAACGCGTGGGTCGTGCATGAGTTCTCCAATGCCAGTTGCCTAGCGCAGAGGGTAGCCAACAGACCGTGGCGAGAGTTTGCGCGAGCGGTTCGGAGTCTAGGACGGCGAGCATCGCCGAGGCGGTGTCGTCGTCCGTGTCGAGGTAGTAGAGCGCGCCGTCGACCGCGAGCGTCGCCGACCACGACCACCACCCTTGCCGAGGCTCTCGAGGTCGCGATCCGGGCCTGACGGGCATCAGATGCGCCCAGCGGGATAAAACTCAGGTTGTGACGAGGACCGCGCCACGCGAGCCGTCGACAAGGCCCCGGGGTTTGTGCGCCGACCTGGCGGCCGTGGGGTGCGCCGCACTGCTCGTCGCAGCGGCGGCGATGGTCGGCGTCCGGTTGCTCGAACGTGGGGTGCCGCTGCACGTCGACGCCCCACCGCTGGGGGCGCAGTGGCTGCCGCACGCCGGCCCGGGAACGGTTTTCGCGGTGCTGGTCGCGGTGCTCGTCGTCCTGCGCGGACCCGAGCTGGCCGCCCGGCTGCCCTGGCGACCCCTGCTCGGGGTCTCCGCGGTCACGGCGCTGGCCTGGACGATGAGCCTGGCCCTGGTCGACGGATGGCGACGCGGGGTCGCTGATCGGCTGACCACCGACACCGAGTACCTGCACGACGTCCCGAGGGTCAGCGACGTCGGTGCGATGCTGCAGATCTTCGCCGAGCGGATACCCGGCCTGCAGCCCGAGTCCTGGACCACCCACGTCGCCGGCCACCCACCCGGGGCGCTGCTGGTGTTCGTCGGCCTGGACCGGATCGGGCTGCCCGGGGGAGTGCCGGCGGCGCTGCTGTGCGTGCTGGTCGGCTCGACGGCCGGGGTCGCGGTGGCGGTCACGCTGCGGGCCCTGGGCGCCGAGGCCACCGCCAGGGCAGCGTTGCCGTTCGGAGTGTTGTTTCCGGGCGCGGTGTGGGTGGGGGTGTCCGCGGACGGGCTCTTCGCCGGAGTGCTGGCCTGGGGGGTGGCGCTGCTCGTCCTCGGTGCGGCCCGTCCCAGGCTTGACATCCGGGCCGTTGCCGCGTCCGCGGCCGGCGGGCTGGTGCTCGGTGCCAGCCTGTATCTGTCCTACGGGCTGGTGCTGGCGGGACTGTTCCCGCTGGCCGTCGCGATCACCGCCCGCCGGGTCGCCCCGCTGCTCGTGGCCGGCGCCGGCGTCGCTGCCGTGGTGGCCGTCTTCGCCGCCGCGGGCTTCTGGTGGTTCGACGGGTACCAGCAGGTCAAGATCCGGTACTACCAGCCGGGCGAGTACGGCCTGGAGCGCCCTTACGGCTACTGGG
>JBOHFU010000397.1:0-4010 GCA_050699675.1 Pseudonocardiaceae bacterium | reverse complement strand
AGAGGTCACTCGCCAGCCCGAACACGAAGCTCTTGTCGATCTTGACCTCGTCCACCGGGAGGCGCCGCAGGTAGGCCAGCGACGAGTACCCGGTACCGAAGTCATCCACCGCGATCCGGACGCCCAGACCGTGCAGCCTGCGCAGCACCGGCAGCGCACGCTCTGGATCACTCATCACCGCAGACTCGGTGAGTTCGAGACTCAGCAGCTCTGGGGGAACCTGATGGCGTTCCAGAGCGCCGGCCACCCGCCTGGGGAACGCAGTGTCGGCCAGGTTGCGCACCGAGAGGTTGACTGCCACCGACAGTGACAGCCCGCGGTCCAGCCAGCTACGGCACTGCTGCAGCGAACGGTCCAAGACGAAGTCGGTGAGCGGGTCGATCAAACCAGTGGCCTCGACGATGGTGACGAACTCCTGCGGGTCGAGCATCCCGAACTCCGGATGGTGCCAGCGCACCAGCGCCTCCACCCCGATCACCTGGCGGGTGGGCAGCGCCAGCTGAGGCTGGAAGTGCACGTCGAACTGCCCGGAGTCCAGCGCCTGGCGGAACTGCGTGACCAGGTGGAAACGGCGTAGCAGGAGCTGGCCCATGCTGGGGACGTAGCAGCGGACGGTCTCGTCGGCGAAGCGAGCAGCGCGCAGGGCCATGTCGGCACGCTGCAGCAGGATGTCCGCATCCCGAGTGGGTTCGATCCCGGTGAGTGCCACACCGACCACCGCGGTGCACTCCACGGCGAGCTTGTCGACCGGATAGGGCTTGCTCAGCGCCACCTGCACCTGCTCGGCCACCTGCTCCGCCCGCGCAGAACCGACGTCGACCAGCAGCGCGGCGAAGGTGTCACCCTCGAGCCGGGCGGTGAGCGCCTGATCGGGCAGGGTACGGCGCAGCCGCTCCCCCGCACCCACGACGACCCGATCGCCCCAGACGTGGCCCAGCGCATCGTTGACTTCGGACAGCAGTTCGAGGTCGATGACGATCACGGCGCACGGGGTCGAGTCCCGGCGCAGCACCTCGGTCGCGGCCTCCCGGAAACCGAGCCGGCTACGCAGGTTGGTGAGGCTGTCGTGGTACGCGTCGTGTCGTAGCTGGGCGAGCAGCCGACGGTTGTCCAGCGCGGTGGTGAGGTGGCTGGCCAGCGTCTCGACCAACCGCACGTCGGCCTTCCCGAAGCCGCGCACCCGGCTCTGCCGATCATGCACCTCGATGATGCCGAGGAGCTGTTCGGCACCCCGCAGCGGGACCACCAAAATCTCCGATGCCTCCCTGGCGATCAGCGCGAAGATGACGACCGGGTCCGGATTGCTTCCCACCAGACGCCGCACCTGCCCGGTGCCGGTCTGCCGGTCGGCGGGCGCCACGGCGGCGATGTCGGACTGCGACAGTGCACGGGGCAGCGGCCGACCGGCGACCACAGTGTGTGGCCCGCCCTCGCCGGGTATCCAGTGCAGCACGACGCGGGTGGCGTTGAGCTGCTCGCGGGCTAACTCCATGGCGGTGCTCCAGCCATCCTCGTCCGGTTCCGGCCAGCTGTCGTCCTCGCCCTGCCCGGCCACCGCCACCCGCAGGCTGAGGTCGTTGAGTACACCGAGGTCGCGCTGGTCGCGCAGCAGCCCGTAGTAGGCGCGGTACACCGCAGCCACGGTCACCGTGAGCAGTCCTACCAATAGGGGGCCCCAGGGCACCGTCAGCACCATTTCCGCGGCGGCGAGCCCGAGCCCGGCATTGAGCAGACCGGTGAGGTAGACGTGCATCACAGGGCGCGCGCTCTCGCCGGGACGCCTGCGGTCCAGCAGGACGACGAAGGCCCAGGTGAGGCACGAGGTGAGGGCGTGTGCGATGACGAACCCGGCAAGCACCGCGCCCCACTGCGGCACGCCAGGCCAGGTCGGCTCGATGACCAGGCTGGCCAATAGGTCGGTGACCGCGACGGTGAGGGTCGCATAGGAGGCGTTGAACAGCAGCTTGGACCAGCTGTCCCGGCGGAGCAGCCGGGCGATGACCACCACACCTACATAGGCCGCCAGCACGACCGGGCCGGGCAGGAACAGCAGGCCGATGACCAGCGGGATCTCGGTAGGAGTGATCCGCGCGGTATCGCGGCGGACGTCGACCTCGATCGCCAGGCTCCGGGCGACCCCGAATCCCGCCGCCAGCGCGAGGCCCCCGAGCAGGGTGCCCAGATCGAACGTGACGGCAGTGGTATGAACCGCGGCGATCCCGGCCACCCCGGCGGCGAGCACGAGGACGGCGACGTAGGCGCCCGACGCCACTGCTCGTCCAGGGAATAGCAAGAAACCTGACGGACGCCATGTTGCTTGCATACAGCCTCCACCAGGGGCAAAGGGTGGGCCCTCCCCAGCCGGCTGCCCAGACCAGCGCGGGTGGCCGGCGGATCGGTTCGGGGAGGGCTGGGAGGGCTCAGCCGATCTCGACACCGTCGGGGGAGGCGGCAAAAGCGCGCGCTACGGTGCAGGTGGGAGTCATGTTCACCTCCAGGTGCTCACTGCATGGATTGGAAACCTCTAGTGACAGCGAGTTAGGGGAGCTGTAACTCACTTGGGTGCAGAATAGCCGCTTTAGTGTTGCTCTGCCACTTAGCCAGTGTCATTCCGCGATCACTGGTCCGATCGGGGCACCTGACGCGGCCAGCCGCCAACGCGCGGCGTCACCGATCGTGTTCGCCGGATGCTGGTGTCGTCATCGCGGGTCTCTCGCCCCCTACGCTGCGGGCGAGTGGTCATTCCCCCTCATGCGGCACACAATCAGCGCTCCGTGAGCGCACGCCACCCCGATGGCGGGGTGACTGGGCTCCGCTGGTAGCCGTAGCGTCCCGGTCCTGGCGCGGCTTCAACCCCACGCGGCTGGTCCCGTCACCACCACCGCCGGGATCGGTTGCGTGTCCGCCTGCCCCCACCGGACTCTGAGGGGGGAGCAGCCGGTGTAGTCGCCCCACCCGGCTGACCGCCCTGCGGCAACCGGAGGGGCAACCCCGCCCGGCTGCCCACCCCCCAGCAGCGGCAGCCGGGCGGGCGGCCGCAGAGGGAGAGCCGATGGTGTCGGAAACCCACCAGGAAACCATCTCCCCAACCTCACGACAGTTGATCGCGTCCGGATCCCCGTTCGAGAAGACCATCGGTTTCTCCCGCGCGGTCAGAGTCGGCACACGCGTGCTGGTATCCGGAACAGGCCCGGTATGGCCTGACGGCACCTGCCCCGACGACGCATCCGCCCAAGCTCGACGCTGCTTCGAGATAATCACCGAGGCGCTCGCCGAAGCCGGCGCCGCGCTGACCGACGTGGTTCGTACCCGGATGTTCCTTGCCGACCCGACCGTCGCCGACCCGGTCAGCGCCGTGCATGGGGAACTATTCGCCGAGGTCCGCCCGGCGGCCACAATGGTCATCGTGGCCGGGCTGCTCGATCCACGCTGGAAACTCGAGATTGAGGTCGAGGCTCTCATGGCTGGCTGAAGGGCCACGAAGAACCGGCAGACCCGGCGCTGACACTGGGCAAGCGCGGCGCTCTCCAAGCACCCGGTGTCCTACGAACCAGACGGACGCCGCGGCACCGCCCGATACGGGCGCGCGGGCCGATGCCGCTGGCAATGTCTGGCACTGTGGAGGACGGGCGACGTGCCCGCCGCGACGAGGGGAGGCCGCCGTGCCAGCTCAGCCCGAGCTCGTCGCGAACGACACCCTGGCGCCGGCCAGCCTGGTCGAACTCGCGGTGCAACGGCTGCGCAGCGAGATCCTCAGCGGCGCGCTGGTACCCGGCGAGCGGCTGATCGAGGAACAGCTCACCCGGCGGTTCGGCACCAGCAGGGCGCCGCTGCGGGAGGCGCTGCGGCTGCTCGGCCAGCAGGGGTTGGTCGAGCACCTGCCGCGACGTGGTGTGCGGATCACCGAGCTGTCGCCGCGCGACGTCGACGAGCTGTTCAGCCTCCGCGAGGTGCTCGAACGCTTCGCGGTGCAGACCGCACCTCCGGTGCCCGACCCGCTGGCGCTGGCG
>JBOHFU010000396.1:0-4015 GCA_050699675.1 Pseudonocardiaceae bacterium | reverse complement strand
GTGACTCCCACCGTGACTCCCTCCGGGCTCAGCCATGGTGCGTGACTCAACGCGCGGTGACCGCCAGACTACGTGCCATGAGCGAGACGACGGCACCGGATACGGCCACGGGCGGTGAGGTTCAGACCAAACTCAAACGGGTGATCGGGCCGAAGCTGCTGTTCTTCTTCGTGATCGGCGACATCTTGGGCACCGGCATCTACGCGCTGACCGGCAACGTCGCGGGAGAGATCGGCGGCGCCTTGTGGGTGCCATTCGTCGGGGCCTTCCTCGTTGCCTTCCTCACCGCGTTCAGCTACCTGGAGTTGGTCGGCAAGTACCCCCGGGCGGCCGGGGCCGCGCTCTACGCCAACCGAGCATTCGGGATCCCGTTCCTGACCTTCATCGTCGCTTTCGCGGTGATGAGCTCGGGCATCACCAGCGCCTCCTCGGCGGCAGTGGCGTTCGGCCAGACGTACCTCAAGGCGTTCGTCACGCTGCCCGTCTGGGCGGTCGCGATCACCTTCATCGTGCTGCTCGCGCTGGTCAACTTTCGGGGCGTGGGTGAGTCGCTCAAGGCCAACGTGGTGCTCACCTGCATCGAGCTGTCCGGGCTGCTGATCATCATTGCGATCGGGGTATATGCGGTCGGCTCGGGCCGGGGCGATCCGTCCCGGCTGACCCAGATCGACACCGCCGACTCCGGTGTGCTGCTGGCGATCACCTCGGCCACTGCGCTGGCCTTCTTCGCGATGGTCGGTTTCGAGGACTCGGTGAACATGGCCGAGGAGTGCAAGCAACCAGCCAAGATATTCCCGCGCGCGATGTTGCTCGGCATGGGAGCCGCCGGGCTGATCTACGTGCTGGTCGCGATCACCTCGTCGCTGCTGGTACCCGCCGATCGGCTGGCTGACCTGGAGAGTGCCGCCCTGCTCGAGGTCGTCAAGATCGGCGCACCCGCCTTCCCGCTGGGCCTTTTCGCCGTCATTGGTCTCTTCGCAGTGATCAACTCGGCTTTGATCAACATGCTGATGGCCAGCAGGCTGGTCTACGGCATGGCGGGCGAGCGGATCATCCCGCGGGCCATGGGCACGGTGCACCCGACCCGGCGCACCCCATGGGTGTCGATCTTGTTCACCAGCGGGATCGCCGTGATCCTGGTCAGCTTCGTCCCGCTGGCCGGCCTGGCGGGTACCACGTCGCTGCTGCTGCTCGCCGTCTTCACCCTGGTCAACATCGCCTGTCTGGTGCTGCGCCGCACGACCGTCGAGCACAAGCATTTCCATGCCCCGACCTGGAGCCCGTGGCTAGGAGCGCTGCTGTGTGGCTACCTGGTAACCCCGCTGTCCGGCCGCGACCCTGAGCAGTACCTGCTCGCAGGCGTGTTGCTGGCGGTCGGGGTCCTGCTCTGGCTGGTCAACCGGCTGTTCGTGGGCAGGGTCGAGTTCGACCCGGCCAAGCTGTCCCGCGAGTGAGTTACCTTGGAGTATGTCGTCGTCGCCGACGGTGCCGCTATTGCCCGACCGGCTACCGCAGCGTTGCGCGCCGTCCGACAGTGAGAGGACCGCTATGCCTGACGCCACCGCGTCCGAAGTATCGGTTGGATCGTCCAGCAACAGTCGTGACGAACAAGCCGTGACCTTGGGTTACCCGGGCGGGCAACATCGGATGTCGATTACCAAAGCCACCCAGGGCGCCTCCGGGATCAGCCTGGGCACCCTGCTGGCCAACACCGGAATGGTCACCCTCGATCCGGGATTCGTGAACACCGCCACGTGCACTTCGGAGATCACCTACATCGACGGGGATGCGGGCGTGCTGCGCTACCGCGGTTACCCGATCGGCCAGCTCGCCGAGCACTCGACCTTTCTGGAGACCAGCTACCTGCTGATCTACGGGGACCTGCCGACCAGCGGTCAGCTGGAGAACTTCACCGAGGCGATCCGCATCCACACCTTGCTGCACGAGGACCTCAGACGTTTCTTCGACGGGTTCCCGCGCGATGCCCATCCGATGCCTGTGCTGTCCAGCGCGGTGTCCGCACTGTCCACCTTCTACCAGGACAGCCTCAACCCGTTCGACCACGAGCAGGTGGAGATCTCCACGGTGCGGCTGCTGGCCAAACTGCCGACCATCGCGGCTTACGCCTACAAGAAGTCGATCGGCCAGCCGTTCCTCTACCCGGACAACTCCCTGAGCCTGGTGCACAACTTCCTGCGGATGACCTTCGGACTTCCCACCGAGCCCTTCGAGGTCGACCCGGTGGTGGCTGACGCGCTGGACCTGTTGTTCGTGCTGCACGCCGACCACGAACAGAACTGCTCGACCTCCACTGTGCGGATGGTCGGCTCCTCGCAGGGCAACCTTTTCGCCTCGATCTCGGCGGGGATCAATGCGCTGTTCGGCCCGCTGCACGGCGGGGCGAACCAGTCAGTGCTGGAGATGTTGGAACGCATCCACACCGATGGGGATGACGTGGACACCTTCGTCAAGAAGGTGAAAAACCATTCCGACGGCGTGCGGTTGATGGGTTTCGGGCATCGGGTGTACAAGAACTTCGACCCCCGTGCCAAGATCGTCAAGAGGGCCAGGGACGAGATCCTGCACAGGCTGGGGGTCAACGACCCGCTGCTCGACATCGCCCTGACGCTGGAGGAGAAGGCGCTCGCCGACGGTTACTTCGTCGAGCGCAAGCTCTACCCCAACGTCGACTTCTACACCGGTCTGATCTACCGTGCGATGGGTTTCCCGACCAAGATGTTCACGGTGCTTTTCGCGCTGGGGCGGCTACCGGGCTGGATCGCGCACTGGCGCGAGATGATCAGCGACCCAGAAACCAAGATCGGTAGGCCGCGTCAGGTCTACACCGGGTACACCGAGCGGGAGTACACCCCGATCACGCAGCGTTGATCTTTTACTGGTTCGGGATCGCCCATTGGGCGGTGCGCGACCTCCTGCGCAGCGCGTACGGTGCCCGCAGGCCGAACCCCGGGAGCCGGATGTCCATGCGCACCATCCAATGGATCGACGGACACGTCGATGTGATCGACCAGACCGCCCTGCCGCAACAGCGGCGGGTGGCGCTGCACACCGTCAGCCAGGTGGTGGACGCGATCCACCGGTTGGTGGTACGCGGCGCGCCCGCGCTGGGGGCGCTGGGGGCGCTGGGCGTTGCGCTCGCGGCGGCGCGTTCGGCGGAACATGGCTATGACGCCGATGCCGTGCGAGCCGACGCCGGTCGCATTGCCGGGGCCCGCCCCACGGCGGCACACCTGAGTTGGGCGGTGCAGCAGGTGCTGCCCGCGGTGCCGCGGGGCGACGCCGCGGTGCTGGCCGCGGCCCAGGCGTTGGTGGAGGCCGACGTGCGGGCTTGCGCGACGCTGTCCCGGCTCGGTGCCGCCCTGCTACGCAGCTACGTCGGCGACCGGCCGATGGTGCTGCACACGCACTGCAACGCGGGTGCGCTGGCCTGCGTGGAGTGGGGCACCGCGCTCGGCGTGGTCCGGACGCTGCACGCCGACTCGCTAGTCCGGATGGTGGTGGTCGGGGAGACTCGCCCGTTGCTGCAGGGGTCCCGGATCACCGCGGTCGAGCTCGCCCAGCTGGGGGTGCCACACCAGGTGGTGGTCGACGCTGCGGGTCCGGGGCTCATCGCCAGCGGACGGGTGGACGCTGTCATCGTCGGAGCCGATCGGATCGCCGCCAACTACGACGTGGTGAACAAGGTGGGCACCTACCCGCTGGCGCTGGCCGCGGCCCGGGCCGGTATCCCGTTCGTGGTGGCGGCCCCGGCCGCCACGCTCGACCCGTACACGCCCACCGGCGCGGACGTGACCATCGAGCACCGGGACCCCGACGAGGTGCTCCTGGTCGGAGGCTGGCGGATGGCACCGGGCGAATCCACCGCGCTGAACCCGGCCTTCGACGTGACTCCTGCCGACCTGGTCACCGCGATCGTCACGGAGTCCAGGGTGATCGAGCCGGCGGGCTTGGAGCAGGTGGTCCGGGTCCCCGCGATGCGGGCGGTCCCGGCTCG
>JBOHFU010000395.1:0-4036 GCA_050699675.1 Pseudonocardiaceae bacterium | reverse complement strand
GAGGTGATCGCGGAGTTCGATACCAACGAGCAGTACGGCATCGGCGTCAAGACGGGCAACACGGCGCTGCTCAACAAGATCAACGAGGTGCTCGCCGAGGCCAGATCCAGCGGGGAGTACGACAGGATCTACGAGAAGTGGTTCAAGAAGAAGCCGACCAGCTGACCGCTGCCAGCACTGCTGCCAGTACCAAGGGAAGAAGCGACCCTCGATGGCCCTGACCAAGCGGCAACGGGCCAAAGTTGTCCGTGGCGTGCAGTACGCCGTCCTGGTGCTGATCGTCCTGACTATCGCGCTGGCCGCCGACTGGGGCCGGATCCAGTCAGCGTTCTTCGACCTCGATGTAGCCAGGGGGATGTTCCCCGAGGTCATCACGGTAGCGCTGATGAACACCGTGATCTACACCGCGCTGGGCTTCGTGTTCGGCCTCGTATTAGGGGTGGTGCTCGCGCTGATGCGGTTGTCGAGCGTCGGGGTGTACCGGGCGCTGGCTGGGATCTACATCGAGTTCTTCCGCGGTCTCCCGGCGTTGCTGGTGTTCCTCGCCGTGGGTAGCGGCATTCCGCTGGCCTTTCCCGGCACGGTTCTCAACCGCTACGTGGCGATCATGATTGCGTTGGGCGTCGTCTCGGCTGCTTATTTGGCGGAGACCATTCGGGCCGGTATCCAGGCGGTGCCTCGCGGTCAGGTGGAGGCCGCCAGGTCGCTGGGCATGTCACCGGCCGCGACGATGGTCTGGGTTGTCATCCCGCAAGCATTCAAGATCATCCTGCCGCCGCTGACCAACGAGCTGGTGCTGCTCACCAAGGACACCTCGCTGGCGTTGTTCCTCGGCTCGACGGTGGCGCAGCAGGAGCTGACCCAGTTCGGCCGCCAGCAGCTCAACGAGTCCCGCAGCCTGACTCCGGTGCTGGTCGCCGGCCTGTGCTATCTGATCATCACGATCCCGCTGTCGCAGGTGTCCCGGCGACTGGAAGGTCGTTATGGCAGCGCGCAGCCGGCAACGGCCGGACGCGGAGATGGGTGAGATGATCATCGAGGTCTCCGGGTTGCGCAAGTCGTTCGGCTCGCTCGAGGTGCTGCGCGGGATCAACCTGGACGTCGAGCGCGGCCAGGTGGTGTGCGTGATCGGCCCGTCCGGGTCCGGCAAGTCGACGCTGCTGCGCTGCATCAACCTGCTGGAGCAGCCGACCAGCGGCACGGTCACCGTCAACGGTGTCGAACTGACCGATCCTGACGTGGACATCGACGCCGCGCGGCGTCAGATCGGCATGGTGTTCCAGCAGTTCAACCTGTTCTCTCACCTGTCGGTGCTGGACAACCTGACGCTGCCGCAACGGCGGGTGCTGCGGCGCAGCAAGGCCGAGGCGATCGAGGTCGCGAGACGCAACCTGGGCATCGTCGGCGTCGCGGAGAAGGAGTCCGCGAGGCCGGCGCAGCTCTCTGGAGGGCAGCAGCAGCGGGTCGCGATCGCGCGGGCGCTGGCGATGGATCCGGAGCTGATGCTGTTCGACGAGCCGACCTCCTCGCTCGACCCCGAGCTGGTCGGCGAGGTACTGGGGGTGATGCGCAGGCTCGCCGAGAACGGCATGACGATGCTGGTGGTGACCCACGAGATGGCGTTCGCGCGCGAGGTAGCCGACCGGGTGGTGTTCATGGACCACGGCGAAGTTGCCGAAGACGGCCCACCCGAGCAGGTGATCTCCGCCCCCCGCGCACCACGCACCAAGCTCTTCCTATCGCGCTTTCCGCATTCAGCGGGCTCAGCGGGGTAAACGAGTGGCGAATAACCCCGCTGAGCCCGCTGAATGCGGAAAAGGGGATCGGCTGCGCTGGGAGGCCACACCAAGGAGGCCATGATGAGCGTTGGCAGTCTCGCGTCAGCCGTCGGCAGGGGCTTGCTTGCCGGCGCGATCGGTACCGCCGCGATGACACTGTCGAGCACGCTGGAGATGAAGCTACGGGGTCGCGCGGGCAGTTCCGCTCCTGTGGACGCAGCCAGCAAAGTGCTCGGCGTCGAACCGGTCGACGAGGCCGCCGAAGCTCGGTTCAGCACCCTCGTTCACTGGGGATACGGCACCGCCTGGGGAGCGGTTCGAGGTTTCCTCGCCAGCATCGGCCTGGGTGAACTTTGGGCGACCACGGCCCATTTCGCCAGCCATCTGGGGAGGGAGCCTGGTGATGTTGCCCGCGCTGGACGTCGCGCCCCCGGCGTCCGAAATGGAGCCAGTCGAATTAGCGATCGACGCCTGCCATCACCTCGTGTATGCCGTCGCAACGGGACTCGCCTATCGGGCTCTCGAGGACTGAGTCGTGCGGGACCATGACCCAGCCTGATCCCGAATCGCCGCAAACCGTGCAGCGGGTGATCGCTGTCGCCGTCGCCGAGGAGCGCCCGACGCTGGAGGCGTTCCTCGACTACTACCGCGACACGGTGAAACGCAAGGTGTGGGGCGTCTCCGAGGAGGACGCCCGCCGTCGGTTGGTGCCCTCGGCAACCACGTTGGGCGGGATCGTCAAGCATCTCCGTTGGGTCGAGCTGAACTGGTTCCAACGCATCTTGGCCCAGATCCCGGACAGCGTGCTGCCGCCGGTTTCATGGGACGACCCGGACGCTGGTTTCCGGATGGAGTTCGAGGAGACCGTGGAACAGCTGATCGTCGACTACGACCGGCAATGCGAGCTGTCCAGACAGATCGCCGCGCAGCATGAGTTGGCCGACACTTCCCCGCACCGCGAGCTCGGCGAGGTCTCGCTGCGATGGATCTACATCCACATGATCGATGAGACGGCTCGGCACGCGGGACATGCCGATATACTGCGTGAGCAGATCGACGGCACCACCGGCCCCTGATCAACCCGCTGCGACTCCGAGGTGCGGTAGGGATCATCCACAGGTTCACGCCGATCACGGTCGCGACCATCACCAGCAGCCACAGCGCGACTGCGAGTGCGATCATCGCCTTCCACTAAACGCCTCCGGCGGAATGCCACGGTCGCGCCCGGGGTTGGCGCTGAGGTGGACGGCGATCCGAGGGCGGCGGGTCGGGTCGCCACCGTCATCGGGGTGCTGTTCGGGCTCACGAGTGCTGGCACGTCAGCCGTGTCCGTGGCGCTGCCCGAACTGGCCGCAGGGCTCGGGGTAGGCGCGGCGAGCGCGGTCTGGGTGATCAGCGGGTACGCCGTCGCCCTGGCGGTGCTCACCGCGGTGCACGGCCGGATCGCGGACATCGTCGGCGTGCGCGGCCCCCTCGTCATCGGCGTCGTGCTCATGGCGACCGGGGCGCTCGTCGCAGCTACCGCGCCCACGTTTGCGGTGCTGGTCGCGGGCCGGGTGCTGCAAGGCGTCGGCGCCGCGGCGGTTCCGGTCCTGGGCATGGCCATCATCAGCGCCCGTTGGGACGGCGCCACTCGGGCGAGTGCCCTAGGCCGCGTGATCGGCTTCGCGGCGCTGCTGGGCTCCCTCGGGCCCGTGCTCGGCGGGGCGCTGGACGCGGCTGGCGGGTGGCGGTGGACCCTCGTGCTCCCCGTGGCCGGGCTGCTCACACTGCCGCTGCTCTGGCGCGCCGCCCCCCAGGGCGGCCGGCGGGAGCACTTCGACGTGCCGGGCGCGGTGTTCGTCGCGGTCGCGGCTACCGGCCTGGTACTGCTCCTCCAGTCCCCCGCCACGGGCGCCGTCGTCGCCGTGGTGGGCGCGGTGCTGCTGGTGACGGGTGTCCCGGCAACGTTGGCCCGGATCCGGACCCGGCCCGACGGGTTCCTGCCCCGTACGATCGTGACCAACGGTGTGGTGCTGCGCAGCGCCTTCGCCGCCGCCGCGATCCCGGCGGGGTGGTTCGCCCTGCTCGTCGCGGTGCCGCTGGTCCTTGCCGCCCGGGGCTGGTCACCGCTGGGCGTTGGGCTGGTCCTCGTGCCGTCCGCGCTGCTCGGCCTGCTCATGCCGCGCGTCACCGGTTGGGTCCTGCCCCGGTGGGGCGCGGACCGCACCCTCGCCGTGGCCTGTCCGGTCACCGTGGTGGCGCTGCTCGTCGCTGCG
>JBOHFU010000394.1:0-4076 GCA_050699675.1 Pseudonocardiaceae bacterium | reverse complement strand
CATTGTCCACGGCTACCACGCTGAGGCCTTCCGCGGCGGCGTACGCGAGCAGCCCGGCGACGTCGTCATGGTGGCGCAGGTGCTGGTAGCGGTCGGTGACCATGGCGCCCCGGCGGTTCCACCGGCGGCGCCCGACGATGTGCACCTCGGCCGCGGCGAACGCGTTCGCGGTGCGCACCACGGTGCCGATGTTGTGGTCGTGGCCGAAGTTCTCGATCGCGACGTGCAGGGGATGGCGTCGGCCGTCGATATCGGCGACCACGGCGTCGCGGCGCCAGTAGCGGTAGGCGTCGACGACATTGCGGCGATCGCCGTCGCGCAACAGTTCGGGGTCGTAGCGGGGGTCATCGGGCCATGGGCCCGGCCAGGGCCCGACACCGACCTCCTCACCCCACTCGGTGGGGCCCGCACCAATGCTCACAGTCCTAAGTCACTCAGACCCAGTACCGTGCGGTAGGGCAACCCGGCAGCCTCGACCGCCTCGCGGGCTCCGGTGTCGCGGTCCACCACGGTGGCCACCCCGACCACCTCGGCGCCGGCCTCGCGCAGCGCCGTCACTGCGGTGAGCACCGAGGCGCCGGTGGTGGAGGTGTCCTCGACGGCGAGCACCGGGCGCCCCACGACGTCGGGGCCCTCGATACGGCGCTGCATGCCGTGCTCCTTGGCCGATGTACGCACCACGAAGGCGTCGACGGGTGGGCCGGGCGCGTGCAGCACCGCGGCGGCCACCGGGTCGGCGCCCAGGGTCAGACCGCCCACGGCCCGGTAGGACCAGTCGGAGGTCAGCTCGCGGACCAGCCGCCCGATCAGCGGTGCGGCCTCGTGGTGCAGCGTCGCGCGGCGCAGATCCACGTAATAGTCGGCCTGCGCACCGGAGGACAGCGTGACGCGGGCGTGCACCACCGCAAGCTCCCGGACCAGCTCGGCGAGCCGGCTGCGGGCCTGGCTGATCGACAGTCCAGCGGTCATGATGCCGCCTCCGCGGGACCACATGCGTCGGCGGTCATGATGCCGCCTCCGCGGGACCACATGCGTCGGCGGTCATGTGCGGCCCCATCCGGTACGGCCGGCGAGCCGGCGCACCAGGCTGCGGGGCAGCACATCCACCAGCCCGGCCAGCACCCGGTACTGCAGGCCAGGCACCGAGATGGTGCGCCCGCGCCGCAGGTCGGCCAAGCACTCGCGGACGACGGCATCGGCATCCAGCCAGAACGCCGAGGGGCTGCCTGCCACGTCGATCCCGGCCCGGGCATGGAACTCGGTACGAACGTATCCCGGGCACAACGCGATCACCCGCACGCCGGTGCCCTGCAAAGATGCAGCCAGACCCTCCGACAGCATCGTCACGTACGCCTTGCTCGCACCGTAGGCGGAGCTGCGGCCAGGCAAGAAGCTCGACACGCTGGACACGTTGACCACCGTCCCCCGCCCCCGGCTCACCATGCCCGGCACGGCGGCGTGGGTCAGCCGCAGCACGCTGGTCACGTTGACGTCCAGCTGGGCCTGCAAGTCCGCGATGTCGGCGTCGACGAACTCCGTGGCAGTCCCGAAACCGGCGTTGTTCACCAGCAGGTCCACCGGATCTCCGGCGCGCAGCCGTTGCTCGACCCGCTCGCGCGCAGCGGCGTCGGCCAGATCGGCGGGCAGCACCTCACTGCTCACCCCGTGCCGCTGCGACAGCTCGGCGGCCAGCTGCTGCAGGCGATCTCTGTCCCGGGCAACAAGCACCAGGTCGTAACCCTCAGCCGCCAGCCTGCGCGCAAACGCCGCCCCGATCCCAGCACTAGCCCCAGTAACCAACGCAGTACTCATTAGTGGCAGGTTAGCCCCGCCCCGACGCGGCTAGGGGGATCGGTGGTAGGTGAGGCGGCGGAGTAGGAGCTCGGCTGGGCCTCGGTAATTGCGGCGGGCCATGGCGTCAGCCAGTAGTACGGTCAGGGCCCAGGTCGCGACGGCCAGGACGGCGATCTCGGCGAGCCCGAGCCGGTTACCGAGACCACCGCCGTAGGCGGCCAATACCGCCACGAACACCACGGACTGCAGCAGGTAGCAGGTCATCGACCGCTGCCCGCAGGCTGCCAGCGCGGTGACCACCGGGCCAGCACGATCCCGGTTCCGGACGCGGATCGCGATGAGCCCGGCGATCGCGGCATAACCCACCCCGCCCGCGTAACCGGTCAGGGTGTGCGCCACGCCCGCGAGCGCGGTCGCCATCACCGACCGGTCCGGCCACCACGAGGCCGCCATCAGCGCCATCGGCAGACCACCGACGGCGGCCAGCCCCACGCCGAGCACCGCAACCCACCTCAGCAGCGGCCGGTACCGCTGCGGCTCGTCGAGTATCCGCCGCCGAGCCGCCCACACCCCGAGCAGCAGAGCGGGGACCAGGATGAACAGCAGCGTCAGGGTCAGCGCTACCCACTCCCCGACCCGCCACACCGCTGCGAACAGCGGATCGGTGAGAGACATCGACGGCAGGAATGACTCCGAGCCTTCGGGCTGAGGTAGGCCCATCAGCGCACCGAACGCCGCGGTCGGCACCGTCCACAGCCCCACCAGGGTCAGCAGCCTCCGGTCGCTGGCCCGGATCAGCACCCCGGCCAGCAGGACCGCGAGCAAGCCATAGGCACCGATGATGTCCCCGGAGAAGAGCAGCAGCGCATGCAGGAATCCGAAGAGGATCATCCAGGCGCCTCGCCTGCGGACGAGCGCGCGGACCGTCACTCCGTCGACACCCTTGCTGGTCTGCCGCCGCAACAACTGGACGATGCCGTAGCCGAACAAGAAGGCGAACATCGGGTATGCGCGGCCGTCCACAAAGGTCATCTGCAGTAGTACGACCACCTGATCGCCGATTGAGTCCGGAATGGGGTAGCCGCGCACGCCGACCGGGTGCCCGTACAGGTAGACGTGGACGTTCGCCAGCGCGATCGGCAGCAGCATCGCCCCTCGGGCCAGGTCCGGCGCGAGCGACCGCGCCGACACCGCGATTGCGCCGATCGGCAATGCCATCACGCCGTGTCATCAACCCGTGTCATCAACCCGTGTCATCAACCACGGGTGCCCGCCTGACCGTTGCCGCGTGCCGTCGGGGTGTCGGCGAACTTGGCCGGATCGGAGCTGCCATCGATGTCATCGATGTCAGGGCGGGCGCCGGAGTCGGTGTCGTCGGCGTCGAGCAGCTCGGCGATCTCGTCGAGGGCCCGCAGCAGCCGCTCCAGCCGGGTGGGCGTAGCGGTAGCCGGCGCCGCGGCCAGCACCCAGCTCTGCTCCAGCCAGGCGACCGGAACGTCCTCGCCTACCGCGTTGCAGGCGAAGACAAGTTCGGGGGTGATCAGCGCCCGAGCCCGGGCCGGATCGGAGACGAAGGCGAGCCGCTCACCCACGGAGCTGACCATCACCAGGCCGGGGTCGTGCGGTAACGGCTGGTCTGGCTGCCACAGCTCCACCACCAGATCACCGGCGTGGAGTCGCCGTTGCACCGCGACCACCACGCTGGAGACCTGGCCGCCCTGCTCGTGGTCGAAAACCCGCACCCAACGACGACCGAGTGGGGTGAACAGGCTGCCGAACACCAGATCCCGGGCCATCCCCGCGCCACCCCGAGCAATCACGCCGTGGCGCCAGCGATCGGCCAGCACCGGGTCGGATAACACGAATCGCCACCCGCGCAGCGCTGCCCAGCGCCGACGTTCCCGCTGGTGGGCGGTACGGCGCCGGTGGTCAACGGCTAACAGCGCCGTACCCGCGACAGCGGCCAGCCCGGCGATCACGAACCACACCCACAGCAACACCGGATGAGCGTAGTCCCGCGCCCCACCCATTCCAATGAGCACACGCCGCCTTCCCCAGCCAGCTGGCCGGATCGCCAGCGCGGATGACGAGCACCAGGTCGCAGACCAGCCCGCGTGCCGTCTGTATGTCGTCGGCATGGTGACCGAAGCGCAGCCACGGCCGTTTCAAGATCGCATAGGTAAGCCGAGATCCGCGGTGAACCACTGTCCCGGCGTGGCCTACCCGCGACACCGACCGCTCCTGGGTTCCCGAACTCAACAGCAGAGCTGTTCCGGACGGCC
>JBOHFU010000393.1:0-4101 GCA_050699675.1 Pseudonocardiaceae bacterium | reverse complement strand
CGGATCGCTACGACCGCCGCGCACCTGGTTCGGCACCCGATCAACCTGGGACAGGGTGCGGCCTTGCAGACCGGGTTGTGCTACGCGCTGGCCCGTCCGGGCGGCCGGTTCTTCGTGACCTTCGACGCGGACGGCCAGCATCAGGTCGCCGATGCCGCGCGCATGGTCGACACGGCCCGCAGCGGTCTTGCCGACGTCGTCCTGGGCTCCCGTTTCCTCGGTCCGCACGATGGCTGGCGACACCGGGTACCGCCACTCAAGCGCGTCGTGCTGCGCCTGGTGGTGGCGCTGAGCCCAGTGGCGCGCAAGATGCACCTCACCGATGCGCACAACGGGCTGCGGGTCTTCAACCGCGCGGTCGCGGGGCAGCTGCGCATCAGAATGAACGGCATGGCGCACGCCTCGGAGATCGTCTCGCTGCTGGCGCGGTCGTCGTGGACGGTGCGGGAGCTCCCGGTGACGATCCGCTACACCGAGTACTCCAGAAGCAAGGGCCAGTCCCTCTTCAATGGGGTCAACATCCTGTTCGACCTGTCCGTGCGCAACCAGAGGTGAGCATGCCATGATCGTGCAGATCATTCTCGTCCTCGCGGCACTGGGCGCCCTGTTCTACTTCGTACGCCAGGCGCACAATGTCCGCATCCGCGCGAGCAAGCGGATCGCGTTCTTCGCATTCATCGTGGTGAACATCTACGCGGTGCTGCGGCCGGATCATACAACGTGGATCGCGCAGCAGATCGGCATTGGGCGCGGCACCGACCTGGTGCTCTACCTGCTGGTCGTCGCCTTCGTGTTCGGCATGCTGAACACCTACCTTCGCCAGCGCGAGATCAGCAACCACCTGACCGATCTGGCTCGTACCGTAGCGTTGCGGGACGCCGAGCTGGCCAACCGCGACCGCGGACTGGTCACCGAGCCACAGGCCACCGAGCCACAGTCGGCCCAAACCCAGTCGCTAGGGTCCACCGGCCCGTAATAGGGCACCCGCGCTACTCTTCCGCGCCGCGGCGTGCACCGAGAGAGGATGGACGGTCGCATGAGTTCTTTGCCAGAGTACGAGCAAGCCAACCTGAGGATGGCCGAACGTCGCAGTCTTGCTGCCGGGTTCGCCAAGCAGATCGAGCTGACGACGCGGCCTGTCCTGGACGTCCCGTTCGCCGAAGCAAGCGTCATTGACATCGGCTGTGGCTACGGACACGCTGCAGCAGAACTCGCGAGAACGTGTGCACGGGTGGTCGGGATCGAGCCGAACCAGGCTCTCGCACGCCATGCTCACGAGCTATCACGGCAGAAGAACTTCGAGTTCCGGCAGCAATCCATCGACGAACTCGAGGACGTCGACACCTTCGATGTCGGGGTCATGGACAACGTTCTCGAGCATATCGAGGATCAACGCGAAGCGCTCCGACGACTCAGCCGTTGTCTCAAGCCGGGTGGCGTAGCCTTCATACTGGTGCCGAACAAGTTATGGCCCATCGAAGTACATTATCAGCTGCCCTTCCTCAGCTATCTACCACTCCCCCTCGCCAATCGTTATCTTCAGATCTCGGGCCGGGGCCACGACTACCGCGACGCCAGCTACGCGCCGAGCTATCGCCGGCTGAGGAGACTGTTGGCCCAGCGGCCGGAACTCGATGCCCGACTCACGGTTCCCGCAGACATATCTCTCGCCGAAAGAGGTTCGAGTTCCGCCTACAAGCTCGGCATCACGCTCCTACAGCGTTTTCCGCAGCTTTGGATGATCTCGAAGGCGTTCCTCGTCATCGCCAAGAAGCGAGGTGGCGCCCCGTCGTGACACCGCACTCGGGTAACCTTGCCACCGTCCAGTTTGTCATCCCCTTTTACGGCGCAGATCACTACTTGTTCGCCACCATCGCGAGCGCTCAACGCCTCAATCGGGCTGACTGGACGATGACCGTCATCGATGACTGCAACCCGGACACGAAGGCAGCCAACCACATTGATCAACTCGATGATGCCCGTATACGGTATATACGAAACGAATGCAACCTCGGCATAGCAGGCAACCTATACCGGGCACTCCAGCTCGGCGCTGAGAGCACAGCCCGCTACGTCACCAGCCTGGGCGCAGATGATCTGCTCCTCCCCAACTATATCGATGTAATCGACAGAGCGTTTCACGACCACCCGAGCGCCATCATCGTTCAACCCGGCGTGGCGGTCATCGGCGAACACGACGAGCCCATCACTCCACTCGCGGATCGAGTCAAACGGGCTGCGTCCTGGGCGGCCCGCCGTCGTGGCGAGATCGGCGGCGAGGATGCCGTCACGAGCTTGCTACGGGGAAACTGGACATACCTCCCCTCCCTGGCTTTCCGCCGAGAAGCCATCGAACGGACCCGGGCGCACCGCGATATCGATGCGATCTCCGACCTCAGCCACACGATCGATATGCTCTTGGGTGGCGGTACCATCGCACTGCCTGCGGAGATCGCATTCCACTACCGTCGGCATGCCGGCAACGACTCATCGACCAGAGCGCGCACCGGTCGGCGCTTCGAGGAAGAACGCCGGTACTACCGGGAGATCAGCGCAGAACTCACTCGTCAAGGATGGACCAGAGCGGCCCGCGCAGCCGATAGGCACCTGTTGTCCCGCCTCCACGAAATCGTGGCGAAGTACGGCCGAAATTAGAGGTGGAGGGCTGCGACGAGGGTGCGCACCCAGACCGGACGGCCGTGGTCGTCGTAATCATGGCCTGCTCAGCAGATGTGGTAGGCCGTCTGACACCATGCCGCGGTGGCCGCAGCTGAGAATCTGGTATCGGTTCGGCAGAGCCCGGTGGCATCCCCCGGAGTGCAGGCGGCGGCTGTCTGTGGCATTGCCGGTGCCGTGGCTGGGGGCCTGCTGTTCCTGGTCGCTCATCGCGGATTGAGCGACGACGGCTACATCACGGTGGACTACGCGCGCAACCTTGCGTTCCATGGGCATTGGGGGGTCGTCCCCTCGCTGACGGCGAACACCGCCACGTCGCCGCTGACCGTGGGCCTGCTAGCGGCGATCACGGCAGTGGTGCGCGGGCCGGTGCTGGCGGTGGGGCTGCTGTTGATGGCCACGACGGCGGCGTCTGCGGTGTGGCTGCTGCGCATCGCGGAGATGACGAGGCTGTCGCGGTGGCTGCTGCCGACGCTCGGGGTCGGGCTGCTGCTGTCCAGCCCGCTGCTTGCTTCCACGATCGGCCTGGAGACCTACCTTTGCATCGCGTTGTTCATCGGCCTGGTGCGCTATGCGCTAGCGGGGCGGTGGCTCGCCACCGGGATTGTTGCTGGGCTGCTGGTCCTAGCTCGCCCTGACCTCGCCGTGGTCGATGTCGTCGTCGTGCTCACCGTGGCCGCCGCCCGGCGCCGGGCGATGCGCAGCGGCCTGGTCGCGGTGGCGGTCGCAGCGCCCTGGTATGTCTTCAGCTGGTTCGTGTTGGGCTCTGCGCTGCCGGACACGTTGCTTCTGAAGATCCACGGCAATGGATGGGTCGGCTTCCACTTCGTCAGCGGGCCGCTGTGGTACCTGTTGTATCGGCCGCTGCCGGCCGTTCTTACTTTGCTGGCCGCTGGATGTGGCCTGGTGGCGCTGGTCAGCTGGGCAGTGCTCGCCGTTGCGCGACGAGGCGTGTTAACTACCAAGGCGGGTCAGGCCGCGGTCGCCTTCGGGCTCGGTGGAATCGCCCATGCGGCGATTTTCGCCCTACTGGAGACTCCACCGTCGCACTGGTATTACGGGCCCGTCGTCGCTGGCCTTAGCCTCTGCTCGGTGGTGACAGCTCTGGTCGTTGTTCAGTCCGATCGGGCTACCAGTCCGAGCGGTGTGGCCGCGCTCGTGTCGGTGTCCCTGGTGGTGCTGGCCGCAGCTGGTTACGACGTTGCGCGAGGCGTGCCGTGGGAGACACCACCCATTGACACCAACTGGGCCACCCGCGCCGAGTACCAGCGAGTAGCCGAAGACATCTCTAAGATGACGCCCGGTGCGACGGTGGTGAGCCCCAGCGAGGTCGGCATACTGGCCTATTTCTGCAATTGCGAGATAGTCGACTTCATATCCGACAGGGGACGCACTGAGCGCGATATCGCCGCCCGCGCGGAACAG
>JBOHFU010000392.1:0-4101 GCA_050699675.1 Pseudonocardiaceae bacterium | reverse complement strand
TGGCGGCGCTGGACGCGGTGTCGATGACCCGGCCCACCTGGCGGCCGTCGGGTGCCGAGGTGTGGACCGTGATCAACGGCCGCACGGTGGCGGGGGTGGTGGTCTTGGACACCGGTCCCTCGTCGACCTACCAGGTCGATACCACCGAACTGGCCCGGCTCGGTCCCATCACCGAGCTGCGGCTGTCCCAGGACGGGGTGCGGGTGGCCGCGGTGGTCGGCGGGCGGCTCGTGGTGGCTGCCGTGGTGACCGAGTCCGGCATGGTGAGCCTGCGCCACCCGCAGGTGCTGCGCGAGGGCAACCTGCTGCCCACCGCGGGGGTGGACTGGGCGCGTCCAGAGTTGCTGGTGGTGGCGTCTACCGGGTTGGCTCCCCAGGTGTCTTCGGTGTCAGTGGACGGGCTGACCCGCCGGCAGCTATCCAGCACCAACCTGACCGGCCCGGTGACCAGCATCGCCGCAGCACCTGGCCGTGAGATCGTGGTGGCAGATGCCACCGGGCTGTGGGCCTATTCGGACACCGAGGAGGTGTGGGAACCGCTGCTCAGCGGGATCGGGCCCGGCGCGGTACCGCATTATCCCGGCTGACTCCCCTGGCGCAAGCCCGGCTGCTGGGAGTGGGGATCGCCGGACCGTGGTGGATAGCCGGACCGCTGGCGGGGTCGGCAAGGGCGTTGCGGGCGGATGCGGGTCCACACTGGCTGGGTGCGCGCGCTGCTGGACCTGCTGCTGCCCGTTGAATGCGCCGGCTGTGGAGCGCCGGGACCGCCTTGGTGCCCGGACTGTGCGGCGCTGCTGGGGTCGCCAGCGCGGGTATATCCGCCGTGCTGCTCGGCTGGCCCACCGGTGTATGCCCCGCCGGTATATGCGCTGGGGGCCTACCGCGGCCGGCTGCGTACGGCACTGCTGGCCTACAAGGAGCAGGGTCGCCGCGATCTCGGGGGACCGCTGGGTGGCGCGCTGGCGGCCGCGCTGTTACAGCTGCAGCCCGGACCTGAACCTGGATCCAGGGTCGGCGGGCTGTGCCTGGTGCCCGTGCCGTCCCGCCGGTCGGCCGCGGCTCGCCGCGGCGGGCAGCACGTGGCGCTGCTGGCGCAGCGGGCCGCCGCTGCGCTGGCTGCCGCGGGGGTGCCAGCCGCAGTCGCTCCAGCCTTGCGGATGGCCGCCGGAGTGCGCGACTCGGTCGGCCTCCAGGCCGCGGCCCGGCAAGCCAATCTGGCCGGCCGGGTGCTGCTGCGCCGGGCCGGCCTACCGCCTACCGGCACCCCCGTCGTGCTCGTCGACGACGTGGTGACCACCGGTGCGACCGCGGTGGCCTGTGTTGCGGCGTTGCTCCGGGCGGGTGTCGACACGCCCGCGATCGTGGCGCTTGCGGCAGCCGGGTGTCACGCGCCGTCGCACCCGCAGGGCGGGAAATACCACTCACAGTGTTGAGGGTGCGCAGCGGGGCGTCAGGCTCTGGCGACGGCACCTCAGGCGGACTACGGTTCCTAGATCAGCGTCGATCGCTGCTGGTTCGGGAGGAGGCGAGACAGCCATGATCCTGGCGCCGGCGCTCAAGTGATCATCGCGGGCGGCCCCCCCTTGCCGTCCGAGCATCACCGCTGTGCCCCGGCGTCGCCGAAGTCCTGCTGGACAACGCGAGGAGGTCGCCCAGGTGAACATTGTCGTGAAGGGTCGTAACGTCGAGGTGCCCGATCACTACCGTGTGCACGTCGCCGAGAAGCTCGCCCGCGTCGAACGCTATGACCACAAGGCCATCCGTTACGACGTCGAGCTGTTCCACGAACGCAACCCCCGGCAGTCCAAGAGCTGCCAGCGAGTGGAGATCACCGGTCAGTGTCGCGGGCAGGTAGTCCGCGCTGAAGCGTGTGGTCCGGACTTCTACGCCGCGCTGGACGCGGCCACGAGCAAGTTGCAGAACCGGCTCCGTCGGGTCGCTGACCGCCGCAAGGTGCACCACGGACGCCGCCAACCCACCTCCGTCGCCGAGGCCACCGCGCCGCTGGCGGCAGTTCTGGCCCCAGCCATCGACACCGATGATTTCGACACTGTGATCGACACCGGGGCCGAGACCAACGGCCAGCGCCACCAGACGAGGGTGCTGGGCTCTCCCGGCTCCGACGTCGACTTCGAGCTGCCCACCCAGCGGGAGTCATCGGATTCGGACGGACCAGGTCGCATCGTCCGGCACAAGCGGCACTCCGCCGAACCCATGACCGTCGACCAGGCCCTCTACGAGATGGAACTCGTGGGCCACGACTTCTACCTGTTCTCCGACGCCACGTCCGGGCTGCCCAGCGTGGTGTACCGGCGGCGGGGTTTCCACTACGGCGTGATCCAGCTCGTCTAGCGCTGTCAGCAAGCCGTGATTGCCGGCTGGGCGCATGCGACGGCATCATGTGTCGCAAACGGCACCCAGCCGGCGATTACGGTGTTTGCGGGCGCTGCTGACCTGCGCTGATGACGGCACCACTGGTGCTGGGCATACGATGGCGCGTAGACCGGCGGTTGGTGTCGTGCCATGCGGCGCGCTACAGCTAGCCCGCCTGCCGCCGAGCCGTGTCCCGATACGAGTGAGGTCTCCCACGGTGGTCCTGTCCCGACTGCTCCGCGCTGGCGAGCACAAGACGGTGCGCCGACTGCGCGCCATCGCCGACCACATCAACGGCCTGGAGGACGACGTCGCCGGCCTGTCCGATGCCCAACTGCGGGCTAATACCGACGAGTTCCGTCGTCGCCACGATCAGGGCGAGTCGTTGGACGAGCTGCTGCCCGAGACGTTCGCGGTGGTCCGCGAGGCCGCCAAGCGCACGCTGGGGCAGCGGCACTTCGACGTGCAGCTGATGGGCGGTGCCGCGTTGCACCTGGGCAACATCGCCGAGATGCGCACCGGTGAGGGCAAGACGCTGACCTCGGTGCTGCCCGCCTACCTCAACGCCATCGCCGGTAAGGGCGTGCACATCGTCACCGTCAACGACTACCTCGCCAAGCGCGACGCGGAGTGGATGGGCCGGGTGCACCGGTTCCTGGGCCTGGAGGTCGGGGTGATCCTGTCCCAGATGAGCCCGGACGAGCGCCGCGCCGCCTACCACGCTGACATCACCTATGGCACGAACAACGAGTTCGGTTTCGACTACCTGCGCGACAACATGGCCTGGAACATCGATGACTGTGTGCAGCGCGGGCACAGCTTCGCCATCGTCGACGAGGTCGACTCCATCCTCATCGACGAGGCCCGCACTCCGCTGATCATCTCCGGGCCCGCCGACCAGTCCTCCCGCTGGTACGGCGAGTTCGCCCGGCTCTCCCCGATGCTCAAGCGTGATCTGCACTACGAGGTGGATGAGCGCAAGCGCACCGTGGGTGTCTCCGAGGAGGGTGTGGCGCTCGTCGAGGACCAACTGGGCATCGAGAACCTCTACGAGGCCGCCAATACCCCGCTAGTCGGTTTCCTCAACAATGCGCTGAAGGCCAAGGAGCTCTACACCAAGGACAAGGACTACATCGTCCGCGACGGTGAGGTCCTGATCGTCGACGAGTTCACCGGCCGGGTGCTGCACGGTCGGCGCTACAACGAGGGTATGCACCAGGCCATCGAGGCCAAGGAGAAGGTGGAGATCAAGGCCGAGAACCAGACGCTGGCCACGATCACGCTGCAGAACTACTTCCGGCTCTACGACAAGCTCGCCGGGATGACCGGTACCGCGCAGACCGAGGCCGCCGAGCTGGCCCAGATCTACAAGCTGGGTGTGGTGCCGATCCCCACCAACCAGCCGATGATCCGCGAGGATCGGGGCGATCTGATCTACAAGCACGAGGAGGCCAAGTTCGCCGCGGTGGTGGCCGACATCGCGCAGCGGCACGCCCAGGGGCAGCCGGTGCTGGTCGGCACGGCGAGCGTGGAGCGCTCCGAGTACCTGTCCAAGGCGCTGGTGGCCGCCGGCATCCCGCACTCGGTGCTCAACGCCAAGCAACACGAGAAGGAGGCGTTGATCATCGCCGAGGCCGGCCGCAAGGGCACGGTCACGGTGGCCACCAACATGGCTGGTCGCGGGACCGACATCATGCTGGGCGGCAATCCGGAGTTCCTCGCCGACAC
>JBOHFU010000391.1:0-4105 GCA_050699675.1 Pseudonocardiaceae bacterium | reverse complement strand
CGGCCGAGCAGCACCAGGTTCTGGGTGCCGGTGAGGTCTTCGTCCACCGAGGCGAACTGGCCGGTGACGCCGATCCGGCGGCGCACCTCGGCGGCGTCGCGCACCACATCGAAGCCGGCCACCGTCGCGCTGCCACCGGTCGGGGCGAACAGCGTGGTGAGGACGTTGACCAGGGTGCTCTTGCCCGCGCCGTTGTGCCCGAGCAGGCCGTGCACGGTGCCGGCAGGGACGGCCACGCTCACCCCGTCCAAGGCGGTGACGTCGCCGAACGTCTTGCGCACCTCGACGGCATCGATCATCAGCTCGCTCACCGGTGCTCCCCTCGTAGCGCGCCGTGCAGGAAGATCTCGATCAGCTCTTCGAGGTCGCCCGGACCCGGCGCCCCGAGTGCGGCCATCCGTAACCTCAGCATCCGGTCGCTGGTCACCGCCAGCAGATAAATCTGCGCGCTGCGCTCGGGACTCAGCCGCAGGTTCGCGGCGTCCGGGGCCAGCAGGTCAGCGAGTGCGCTGATGAGTTCGCGCATCGCTTGGCCTGGCCCGCTGAGCGATCCAGGTTCGGGTGGCCCGGTGCAGGCGGTGCGTACGGCGTGGCCGACCGAGATCGCCCGATCCCAGTGCTCAGCGACGGTGGCGGTGGCCCTCAGCAGCCGGTCGGCCACCGGCAGCTCCAGCGGGATCTGCCGCAGCGTGGCCACCGGATCGGCCGGGTCGAACGCGGCGTCGAGGCACGCTGTCAGCAGCTCTTGCTTGTCGGCGAAGGCGCGGAACACGGTGCCCTCGGCGATGCCGGAGGCGGCCGCGATCTGCCCGGTGGTCACGGTTGCGCCGTACTCGGCGATCAGCGGCAGCGTGGCGGCCACGATCGCTGCGCGACGATCGTCCGGGCTCATCGCCTGGGCCCTCTTGCGATGCGTCTCAATCACGCCCCAGACGATACGGAGTGAGCGCTCACTCCGTCAATGAGTGAGCGCTCACTCGGCACACCCGAGGCGCCGTGTGCAGCGTGGCGCTTGGTAGCGCTTGCTGGCGTTTGACGAGCACCGGACTTCCTCGCCATACTGGGCAGGCGTTATCATGCGCAGTCTGCATGGCCACTCCGTTGAGTGGCCGGGGCCGTCTTCTGGCGGCCCCTTTTTTCGTTCTCGTGGAGGGGCGGATGGATCGCTGCGCGGTCTTGGTCGATGCCGGTTATCTCTACGCCGAGGGTGGCAAGCTGTGCTGCGGCACTCCTGCCCGCGGACGCTCGGCGCTTCAGCCGTCCCTCGCCGTGGAGCTGCTGCAGAAGGTGGCCCTGGAGACGACCCAGCTGCCTGTGCTGCGCACCTACTGGTACGACGGCGCCCGCGACGGTATCCGCACGCAGGAGCAACGAGAGGTTGCCGGCTTACCCAACGTCAAGCTTCGCCTCGGTCGCCTCAACGCCAAAAACCAGCAGAAGGGAGTCGACGCCCTGATCTACCGTGATCTCATCACGCTTGCCCAGCACCGAGCCATCAGCGATGCGGTGCTGCTTAGTGGCGACGAGGACCTCCGTGAGGGAGTACGGGCGGCACAGGACTACGGAGTGCGTGTCGTGCTGGTCGGCATAGCGTGCGCCGACGGTAATGGCCACAATCAGTCCGAGGAACTCGTTCTTGACGCCGATCATCTCGCCGTTCTCAGTAAGCCGCAGCTGGAACCGATGTTCACGTCCCGCTCTCCTGTCGCGACTGGACGCGCCCCACGCCCTCAAGGCTGGGCACAGGACAAGTCGGTGGCGGGAACCTCGGCCTCCGGGGCTGCCGCCGCCTTCGCGCGAGAGTGGCTGCGTGCGGCAACCGAGGCGGAAATCGCGGATCTGAACATCAAGCGTCCGAACATCCCCCGTCCCGTGGATATCGAACTCCTCACGGCGGTGGAGAAAACTTTGGAACGATCACTGAAAGACGATGAGGTGAGTCGGCGTGACGCCCGATCGGCATTCTGGGGAGTGATCGGCGGGACGATGGGCAACCGCACAGCGCCTAGCTGACCGCCGACCGGGCACCTTAGCGGTGGCCCGGTCGACGGAATCCGGTCAGCTGCTGCACCGCCGCTTCCGTGACGACCAGCTCGGCGGCGATCTGGCGCATGGACGCGGGCTCGGCGAACATCTGCCCGCCGAACAGTGGCCGGCACAGTGCGCGGAGGACGTCACGCTCCCGGCGGGGCAGCTCGGGGGGCGGCTCGGGGGGCGGCGCGGCGCCCTCGGTCGGCGGGACGTCGGACGGTCCCGCCGACCGGAACGTCGCCCGGGTCTGGCCGAGCAGCAGCTCCTCGCCGTGCCGGAGCACCCGATCGCCGAGGATGCGGTCGCCACCGAGATGGGTGCCGTTGCGGCTGCCGAGGTCCCGGACGTACCAGTTGCCGCCGATCGACTCGATCACGGCGTGCAGCTGGGAGACCAAACGGTCGCGCTCGAGGCGGATTGTGTTGCCCGACCCGCGGCCGATCGTCACGCGATCGCCGGCCAACGGCACCAGCTCGACCCCGGACGGTCCCCGCACCTCCAGGTAGGACGTCATCGGCCCGTCACCAGCACTTCCCGCATGCCCGAACCGTCGGCGCGTGACTGTCCAGCATTGCCTCCCCTCCTCACTCGACCGCCCTAGCCGCGTTCTGGGGACAGAACGCGGTAATCGGTCAGGACTGCAACAGTTGGAAGCGGGTGCCTTGGTTGTCGGTGCACTCGGCGATTCGGCCGTAGGGCTGCTGTTGGGGCTCGCCGGCCTGGCCACCGTGGTTGCGGACTGCGGCGAGCGCGGCCGACAGGTCGTCGACCTGGTAGACCGGCTCGATCCCGGCCGGGTCGGCGCTGCCGTGCATCCCGGCCGGCGGGTAGGTGCCCTCGATGTGCCAGCCGTCCTCGATCCGGCCGGGACTGAACGTCCAGCCCAGCACGGCACCGTAGAACTCCCGGGCCCGCTCGGTGTCCGGGACGGCGTGCGTGAGGTAGGCGAGATCGCCGTGCCTGGGAGTGGGCGTCGCGGTCGGTGACGAGGAGATCATCCAGCGGTGTCCGGAGGGGTCGACGACGACGGCGTTGCGGCCGTAGTCGTAGTCGGCGGCAGCCCGCTCCAGCCGGGCCCCGGCCTCGACGGCGTCGAGCACGGTGGCATCCACTGCGCCCGGCTCGGAGACCCGCAGGTACAGCGACTGGCTGGCGCCACCGCGGGTTTGCGGGGAGAGCAGGTCGATTTCGGGGAACTCGTCGGCCAGCATCAGCACCGAATCACCGATGGCCAGCTCGGCGTGGCCGATCCGGCCATCCTCCATCACGATCGGCGCACCGCGGCGCCGGGCGCCGAAGGCCAGCTCGTAGAAGTCCAGCGCGCTGCGGGCGTCATTCACGGCGAGGTAACAACCGAGGGTGTGCTGGGGAGCCTCGACGGTGGTGGTCATGGGTGCTCCTTCCGGGGCGATCAGGGCACGCTCCAGGCGAGAGCGCAGCTCGGCGGTGAACGCCGGGTCGGGATCGACCGGCGTGATCGGCTCGCCGAGGGCCCAGAATGGATCGCTCATCGCACACCCTCCGGGTCCTCGTACGCCGCGCGGAATGCGGCACGGGCGCGGACCAGCAGGGCCTCGGCGGCGTGCACGGTGCGTCCGAGGTGCTCGGCGACCTGCGCGACCGGTAGGCCGTCGAGGTAGCGCAGGGTGAGCGCGGCCCGGTGGTGCGGGCCCAGCGCGTCGAGCACCTGGTGGGCCAGCACAGTGTCGATCTCGACGTCCCACGGGTCGTTGGTCTCGTAGGCGGTAGTCCGTACCAGCTGCAGGCCGCGTTGTTCACGATCGACACGTCGCCAGTGGTCGGCGAGCTTGTGCCGGGCTACCCCGATCAGCCAGCCGGTGGTGATCGGTGGCGTCGGCTGGCGCCGGGCCGCCGTGACTGCGGCGAGGAAGGTCTCCGCGGTGAGGTCCTGGGCCAGCGTGCGATCCCGGCAGCGGGACAGCAGGTAACCGTGAACCTGGGGCAACGCGGCGTCGTAGATCTCCAGCAGCTCCAGCGCCGGGTCCGGCCGCACCTGTGGTTGCCCGCTCACACCCTCATCGTCGTCCCGGGAGCCGGTTCTCCGACAGGCACT
>JBOHFU010000390.1:0-4108 GCA_050699675.1 Pseudonocardiaceae bacterium | reverse complement strand
CTCGACGCCGATCCGCGACACCCCGAAGCCGCCCATGCACCCGACGCTAGGGGATTGTTGTTACAGCCACTTTGCCTTGTGCTGAGAGTCGCAGCACGACCTCACCGTCCTCCACGGCTACCTGGTAGGCCTGGACCGACCAGTCACCGGTGGTGCAGTGCCCGTCGACCAGCCGGAATGCGTGGTTGTGTAGCGGGCAGATCACGTCCTGCCCGTCGATGAGCCCGTCGGCGAGCGGACCGCCGCGGTGCGGGCAGATTGCCTGGAGCGCGTGCAGTCCGCCGCTGCGCGGCCGGAACACGGCCACCTGCTCGTCGCCGACGGCGAACGCGCGCCCTTCGCCGACCGGGACCTGGTTTACCGGGCCCAGCCGGCAGAATCCCGGCCCACTCACCGGACCGGCACCTTCGGCAACTCGACTAGCGGCAGCGCGGCGCGGAACTGGCCCTCGGTCACCGGTTGCCGGTGTTCCTGCCATGGATCACGGTAGGCGTCCACCGAGCGCTGGATGGCCTCGTCGAGCCGGCCCGCGATCCCATCGGAGTCCTCGACGACGATCGCGCGCAGCTGGGCCAGCCCGATCCGGGGCACGAAGTCGTAGCTGCGTTCCAGCCACTTGGCGTGCTCCCGGTAGTACTGCATGAACCGTCCGGTGAGCGTGACGGCCTCGTCGTGGCTGTCCACGGTGGCCAGCAGGTCGCCCTTGCGCACGGTCGCGCCGGCTGCACCACCAATGTAGATCTCCCACCGGCCACCCTCGACCGCCACGATGCCCACGTCCTTGACATAGGACTCCGCGCAGTTGCGGGGGCAGCCGGAGACGGCGAGTTTCATCTTCGCCGGACTCTCCAGCCCCTGGTAGCGCTGCTCGATGTCGATGCCCAGTTGCGTGGAGTCGCCCAGGCCGAAGCGGCAGAAGTCACTGCCCACGCAGGTCTTGACGGTCCGGAAGCTCTTGCCGTAGGCGTAGCCCGACGGCATGTCGAGATCGGCCCACACTTTGGGCAGGTCCTCCTTGCGTACCCCGAGCAGGTCGATGCGCTGACCACCGGTAATCTTCAACATCGGGATGTCGTAGCGCTCCGCGACGTCGGCGATCCGCCGCAGCTGCGCCGGGGTGGTGACGCCGCCGGGAACCTGCGGCACCACCGAGAAGGTCCCGTCTCGCTGGATATTGGCGTGCACCCGGTCATTGATGAACCGGGCGTCCCGCTCGTCGATGTACTGCTCGCCCCACATCATCTATGGCCAACAAAGATGGCGGGGCGCATGTTGACGAGCTTGAGAAGTACTATAATGTGCTCTGCTCGGGTGAATGGGCCATGGGAATCACTGGGAATCTCGAATACTCCGGAGATGCGCCATTTCCGCAGGCGGTCACGATCTATCCGAATAACGCTCATTTCGCACTGATTCGACAATTTTCCTTTAAGGTTATGTCAAGTGCCGCCCATTTTGACTGGAATGGGTCGTAACCTGGTCGAGAAGTGGGCAAAACACCTTCTGAGAGCTTACTCGAAACGCCCTGACCTCTTGTTTGAGCTGGCCAGCGCGGTGGAGCGCCTACAGGTCAAGGATGCCCGGACGGCTGACACTGGCCGTAGCGTCCGCTCTGAGCAACCTCCACGCATCTTGGCGGATCAGCGATCGGCTTACCAAGGCGGATATACATAGCATTGCCTCTAGCTACCGCGCCGGGACAACCGCGCGGAAGCTGGCCGAACAGTTGAAGATCAGCAAGAGCAGCGTTAAGCAGATTCTCCGCGACAGGGGCATACGGCGGACCTCCCCCGCTGCGTAACGGCCCCACCCGTGCCCCGACAGTCAGCCTGCCGGGGGCACAGTCATGAGTGCTGAGGTTGCCGGGTTCTTTGGGCCGGTTCGCCGTCTTACGGAACGCCGATCGATTCCCTATGGCGGGCCTCTCCCTTGGAATATTTGGCCGACGCCCGCGTATTGTCTGGACCTATCTTCGACCTTCACCTAAGAAGCGTCGATGCGGACCCGCGGGGGTTCTCAGCAGTCCTCAGTCGGGCGCGGCATGTTGCCAAGGTGATCTTCCAGGCAGTGTCTAAAGTTCGAAATGCACAATTCGCGATGGCGCTAGCCGACGAAATTACGGTTGGCGCTGAGCCCATCTTTCGCTATCTTCCCCGAGACCGGGGACACTTCCGTCAACCGTACTGGCCTTTTGTGCTACGCGGATTGCGAAGGCAGGCACCCCAGTACGTACTGGACATACTGGCGGGCCATGAAGCACCGGACTGGCTAGCAGAATACGCAACGGGACTCGTCGTCATTCGGTTGTAGCCAACGGACTCCCCGGTTCGGCTTCCCATCGTTAATTCTAGGTCCTGTTGCGTAGGTAAACGTCGAGTAGTGGGGCTGGTGGTGTTGGTTGTCGGGTGCCGATGTGGTGGTAGCCCCATTTTGTGTATGTGTTGCGGGCGTGGGTGTTGCCGTGGTGGGTGGCGATGGTGACGCGTTGCTCGGTGCGTGTGGCGAGTAGGTGGTCGTGGATGTGTCGGCCGATGCCGTGGCCCTGATGCTCGGGCGTGACGATGACTTCGAAGAGTGCGAAGGTGCGGTGTCCGTCTTCACGGGTGAACGCGGGATCGGTTAGTGGTGGTTGGATGGTTGCCCACCAGCGTGTGGTTGCGGGTAGGGTAATTCCGTAGGCGAAACCGATGGGTTCGCCATTGGTGTAGGCGACGACAGCGCTGAGCCCGGACATAGCGGCGTGGCGTTCGAGTCGTTGGCTATACCTCTCGACCGACCAGAACGGTTCATCGATTTCGTGTCCGAATGCCTCACGGTAGAGATCGATGGCAATGTTTCGGATCGTGCTAAATTCGTGGTCCGTGTAGTGGCGTAGGTCTATGTCGGGTTTGGCGGCCGTCATGGTGTCGTCGGCCCTATCTGCCAGGCGCACTGATTGTATTGGGCGTTCCAGTCGCGTACCACGGAGGCAGTATGCCATCTGTCGAGTAGCGTGCGCATATGCTGTAGCCGATCGATAAGGCGGCGAGAGTCGAGCTGTTGGGCTAAGGCGAGTACAGAGCTGGTGTGCGCGCACGCGGCCTCTAGTTCGCCCATCTCCAGGTAGATGCGAGCAAGAGATAGTCGGCGCATGGCATAGTTGCATGTCTGAGTGGTTCGGGTTGCCTCCAAGGCTTGCTGACTGTAGCGCTCGGCCTGCGGTAGCTGGCCAAGAGTCAGCGATACCGAGGCACCACACGCAGCGACAAAACCGGGGCTGGCAAACGACCAGCGCTCAACCGGCCCAGCGGTAGTAGCGTTTCCCATAGCGTCAAAGGCGCGACCCAAAGAACGCCGCGCCTGCCCGGCTTCGCCTCGCCGAGACGCATTCATCGCAGTGAGCGCATGGAATGTCCCGCGCACACGCGAATCACGGCGAGCTGTCGCCGACGCAAGACCGGTTCGGGCTACAGCTAGTGCGTGTCCATAATCGCCGCGAAGTCGCGCGCATTTTTCGGTCACGCTCCACACATACGCCTGCAAGGAGCCGTCGCGCGCGATACCGGCGGCACGCAACCCCGCATCTAAATAGCGCTGGGCTGATAGCAGATCGCCGCTGTCTAAGGCGAACCAGCCAGCCGCCGCCCAGTAGTCACCAATGAGAACGTACATGGCGCGCTCGACACGCTCTGATACCACAGCATTTCGTAACATGTCTTGGCAGGCGGTGGCGTGCCCCGCAGCCTGTGGTGCTAGCGTCGCCGCTCCGCAACCATCCGCACTGGCCACCAGGCGATCGAGCGGTTCCCGTAACCGCACCACATCGGCGTTACTGAGCCGAGTCTGAGATGCTGAGGCCGGTGGCGCTGCATGGCTGGCCGATACCGCATCTACCGGGCATCGAAAGCCCAGCTCGTCTATTGGAGCTTGCAATACGATTTCGAGGGCTTGCCGGTAGTGATTGCGGGGCCAGCGGATCGAACCATCTACCAGCATCCTCACCCAGCGATCACTAGCACGCCCCGGCCTACCAGTGAGATCTTCCACCACAGTGTTGACGGCATCAGCAAGCCCAGCCTGCGTTAAACCAGTCTCGGCAAGATAGGCCGCCAACACCGTATTAGCGCGC
>JBOHFU010000389.1:0-4114 GCA_050699675.1 Pseudonocardiaceae bacterium | reverse complement strand
CCCGCATTTAGCCACGACGGAGACAAGGATGGACCGCTGCCGCTCAGCAATCAAGGAGGCGGCACCGGCAACGCCAACCGAAAACCGGCTTCCAACGCTAGCTCACGCGGTGATCGGGCAAAACGGCCTCCCCAAGCACCGAAGTCCCTCACACCGCCTAGCCGCGCGGCACCCATCGCATCTCACACTCTTCAGTCTTTACATTGGACAGGAATGCGGTTGCCGTATGGAATATTAAGCGTGTTCTTTTTAAGCCCAGGCGTTGGTATCTCTGCGTCCACACTCTTGGTGCTTATAAATGGCCCTCCCCCCCGTTCGGCAATCGATTTGTTATCAGGGCTTGCTATTTTTGCCATACTGGGGACCCCCTTCTGGCACCTGGAGTGGCTTATGCGCGTTTGGCCTTTAATCCGTTCGAGTTCCACGCCGACTATCGAGGAATTGAGGTGACGTGCGCGGGCCGCCGCCTCCGGTATGACTGGAACGCGATTGATAGGGTGGCAGTACGGACTGTCGGTAAAGAGCGAGCCATCTGCATATATCCGAGACTTCACACTCCCCTGCCACCAGGTAGCCGCCTGACCAGACGACCATCGCGGCGCGATAAGAACACTGGCTGGATCGTCATGTGGGACGAAAATGTCGCAGTCGAAGCGGATCTGGGACACGCGCACTGGCACAGAGCTGCTCCAGCTCACCCACGACCACGAGGTACGCGCCATCGCGTTCAGCCCCGACTGCCACTCGGACTCGGAGAGTCGTTCTCGCTGTGATGGGTCAGGCGGCGCGGGTGGCGCGGAGATGGTGATGCGCGAAGCGCAGGTTGTCCTCGTGCCCGCCCTCGGCGTCGCCGAGGTCGCGAATCCCGGCGGTGGTGGCAGCGATAGCGTCCACCATGGTGGAGGTGACGGTCATGGTGCGCCCGCCATCAGCCAGCGCGGCGAAGGAGCCGCCCCGGGTGCCGAGGTGGTCGGCATAAGCCCAGGCCGGTGCGGTGAGCGCGCCACCGCTGACCGCGAGGAAGAAACGGCGGTCCATCCCGATCGAACCTCCGGTGTGACCGAGCCAGTCGTCTAAGACCTGCACGGTACGGCCGGGGTCCAGGTCCGGGCCATCCCAGCGTCGGCGGGCACCCACAGCTCGGCTGGCGTGGCCCGGCCCGACCACAACTGGTCGAAACAGACCTCGCGGTCCAGGGTGTCGGAGATCAGGTGGGCCACCACGGTGGGCAGCGGGTCGCGGGGTAGCCGGTCGTGGTGCAACCAGTCCGACACGGTGCTGCGAGCGACGTAGCCGGGCCCAAGCAGGCCATTCACCGCCTCGGCTAGCAGGCTGGGCGACCAGGCGAGCTCGCCCAGCAGCGCCCCCAATACCACGTTGCCCTGCTGGGCGACCCCCATGCCAGCCCCTCCGGTGACCGCACGAAATACAAGTGGGCTTTGAGGGTAATCAGCCGCCGGACCATTCGGGGACCGTTTCCACGCCGACTTCAGGGCCGCAGCAGAGTAAGTCGACGCGGCGGCGGGTGTTCTCGGGCTCCTGCCATCACCCACCGGCCCATGCCGTCGCCCGACTCGCTCTTCCGGCGGCCCAATCGGGCCCGCTCCGCGCGGCGAGCTGATCTCCTTCGTGCCATGCCCAGCCGCTGCGGCGCTACCACCCATGACCTGGAGAAACCAGATGCCCCATATCCATGATCACCGCACCGCCCCTGCCCCTCTCGGCGGCCGGCCGGACCGGGCGGGTGCCCAGTGATCAGGCACCCGTCGTGGTGCTCGCCGCAGCACTGCTGCCTCGACGAAGATGGTGTGCGGGTCCACCAGCAGGAGCCCGATGCAGCTGGACACCGAGCGCGACCAGCTCGCCCACACCGCACGACGAGACTTCGACGGCGCTACCCTCGGCGAAGCACTCCTCGTCACCGAGCGTCACCGAACGTCACCGAGCACCGCATCAAACCGGATCATGCACCGATACGAGCAACTGCGAGCTGACCCGGACGAATGGGCCAGCTACCGGGCCGAGACGCACCTGACCGACAACGCCGCTGGTGTGGCCTGCCCTCGGCTAGCGACGAATACCCGAGCACAACGGGTGAGCCCGCACGCACAGCTCGCTCCGTGGCAGGTGTGGCGGGTCGACTTCGGCTCCCCGATCGGACCCGAGCAGGGTGGCATCCGCCCCGCCATTATTGTCGACTCCACCACCCACTGCCGGTTCCCCATCGACATGGCCCTCATGGTTCCGCTGACCGTCCGCGACAGGCAGCTCGACCACCGTGTCCGCATCGCCTCACCCGAGTCCGGGCCTCCTTGGCCGCGGCCGTCCCGGTGTTCATTGTCATCCCGACGTCGGCCTGGGCCAGCGCCGGTGCGTCGTTAGTACCGTCGCCGGTCATCGCGACCAGCCGGCCGCCCTCCTGCTCGCGCCGGATCAGCGCCATCTTGTCCTCGGGGGTGGCCTCGGCGAGGAAGTCGTCCACCCCCGCCTGCGCCGCGATCGCCCGCGCCGTCAGCTGGTTGTCGCCGGTGATCATGACGGTCTTGATACCCATCGCCCGCAACTCGGCGAACCGCTCGGTCGTCCCAGGCTTGACCACGTCGGACAGCCGGATCACGCCGAGGACTCGAGCCCGGCAGGCCACCAGCTCCGCGCAGACCAGCGGGGTGGCCCCGTCCTCGGAGATCTCTGTGGTGATCCGCTCCATCTCGGGGGGCACCGTCCCCCCGTGCTGACGCACCCAGGCGGTCACCGCGCCGGCCGCACCCTTGCGTACCTGTCTGTCCAAGCCGATGTCGATGCCGGACATCCGGATCTGCGCGCTGAACGGGACGAATTCCGCGGCCCGTTCGACCTCATCGGGCTCCACTGGCAGGTGATGCTCCACCGCGCACAGCTCGATGATGCTGCGGCCCTCCGGGGTGCCGTCGGCGAGGCTGGACAGCCGTGCCGCGGCGGCCAGCTGGACCAGCAGCGCACCTCCGACCGGGATCAGCTCGGTGGCCCGCCTGTTGCCGAAGGTGATGGTGCCAGGTCTTGTCCAGCAGCAGCGTGCTCACGTCTCCGGCTGCCTCCACCGCGCGGCCCGAGGTGGCCAGCACGTTGCGCTGGATCAGGCGGTCCATCCCGGCGATACCGATGGCCGACAGCAAGGCACCGATGGTCGTCGGGATCAGGCAGACCAGTAGCGCCACCAGCACGATGACGTCCTGCAGCTGCCCGGAGTAGCCGGCCATCGGCTGCAGACCGACTACAGTGAGCAGGAAGATGATCGTCAACGTGGACAGCAGGATGGTCAGGGCGATCTCGTTGGGGGTCTTGCGCCGTTGCGCACCCTCGACCAGCGCGATCATCCGGTCGACGAAGGACTCCCCCGGCTTGGAGGTGATCTTCACGATGATCCGGTCGGACAGCACCGTGGTTCCGCCGGTCACCGAGGAGAAGTCCCCACCGGACTCCCGGATCACCGGAGCGGACTCACCGGTGATCGCCGACTCATCGACGGTCGCGATGCCCTCGACGATGTCACCGTCGCCGGGGATCACCTCACCGGCCTCCACCACCACGAGGTCACCCACCCACAAGTCGGCTCCCGGCACGCGCTGCTCGGTGCCACCCGTCAGCCGCCGCGCCACGGTCTCCTTCCAGGTGCGGCGCAGCGTGTCGGTCTGCGCGCGGCCGCGGCTTTCGGCGACCGACTCGGCGAGGTTGGCGAACAGCACGGTGAACCACAGCCAGGCCGCCACCCCGATCGCGAACACTCCAGGGCGCACCACGGCCAGCACGGTGACCAGCACCGATCCGACCCACACCACGAACATCACCGGGTTGCGCAGCTGGTGGCGCGGGTCGAGCTTGCGCAACGCGTCGGGCAGTGAGGACACCAACTGCCGGGGGCTGAAGGCACCGGCGGGTACACCGGCCCGCGCCGCGCGCTTCTCCGCGCCGGTGGGCTGGCGTTCCTTGACGAGGGTCATGCCAGTGCCTCCGCGAAGGGACCGAGTGCCAGAGCCGGGAAGAAGGTCAGCGCGGCGATGAGGATGACGGTGGCGGTGACCAGCGTGACGAACAGCGCGCCGGTGGTCGGCAGCGTGCCCGCGGTGACCGGGACCGG
>JBOHFU010000388.1:0-4123 GCA_050699675.1 Pseudonocardiaceae bacterium | reverse complement strand
GGGTATCAGGTCGGTGACCCGTGGAACGCGATCGTGCAGATGGTGGCGGATGCCGGCGCTACGGGTGCGGGGGCGTTGAGCGGGTGGGCGGTGGCCGTGAAGGACCTCATCGACGTGGCCGGTCTGCCGACCCGCTGCGGTAGCGCGGTGCTGGCCGACGCCGCCCCAGCGCAGCAGGACGCCGCCGTGGTGGCCCGGTTGCGCGCGGCCGGCGCGGTGGTGGTCGCCAAGACCCACACCCACGAATTCGCCTACGGCCCCACCGGCGACGTCGCCGTCGAGGGCCCGTGCCGCAACCCGCACGATCCGCAACGGATCACCGGCGGCTCGTCGAGCGGGTCGGCGGCCGCGGTGGCCGCGGGACTGGTACCGCTGGCGGTGGGCACCGACACCGGCTGCTCGACGCGCACCCCGGCCGCGCTGTGTGGGGTGGTCGGGCTCAAACCGGCACCCGGCGCGCTACCCACCACCGGGGTGTTCCCGCTGTCGGAGGCATTGGACGAGATGGGGCTGCTCGGCGCCGACATCAACACAGTCGCGGTCGCCTTCAGCGCGCTGACCGGGCACCGGATCGACCCGGCAGTCCCGCTGGAAGGCACCGTGGTCGGGCGCCCCACCGGCTCCTACTGGCAGGTGCATGACCCGGAGATCACCGCTGCCGTGGAGCGCGCCGCCGCCGCGCTGGGCGCCGCGGGGGCCATCCTGCGCGATGTCGAACTGCCCGGCATCGAGGAATTCGCCGCCACCTACTACGTGATCGTCGGCGCGGAGGCCTACGCCACCCACGCGCGCTGGCTGGCGCAGTGTCCCGGCGACTACCAGCCGGCCACCGCGGCGCGGTTACAGGCCGCCGCCCGACACACCGCCGCCGACTACGTCAGCGCGCAGCGGACCCGCCGCAGGCTGGCCACCGAGCTGACCAGTCGGCTGAAAACCGGCGGGATCGAGCTCCTGCTACTGCCGACGACCCCGCTGCGCGCCACCCCGATCGGTGCCGAGCAGGTCCACGCCCCGGATGGCACCCAGGTCGCGGTGTGGCCCGCGCTGCTGTCCCTCACGCTGCCGTTCAACCTGCTGGGCTGGCCCGCCGTGTCGGTGCCCGCGCCGGGGGTGACCGGGCTACCAGTCGGGATCCAGGTCGCCGCGGTGCAGGGCGGGGAGCAGGCGGTGCTCGCCGCCGGCGCCCGGATTGCCGCTGACTGATGCCAGGTCAGGTCACCCAAGGTGCGCAAGTTCAGGTACGCAGGGCCAATCCGGGGTACTCGAGCACCAAACCGTCGGTGTCCACGGTGAACTCTGCTTCGAACAGGTCACAGGCGAAGCCCACCACCGTCGTCTCGTCCACCGCCACGGTGCGGTAGGTCTGCCTGACACAGCCCACCTCAAGGCCCGGCAATGAGACGAACACCACTGGCAGGTCGTGCTCGGCGGCAGCGCGATGCAGACCCAGCCGGCGCACGGGCAGAGCGTTGAACAGTGGGCTGAACGCCAGATCGACGTCCAAGGCGCCGCTGAAGTTGGTCCGCACGGTGCCCGCCTCCTGGCCGACCCGGTCGACCAGCCAGATACCTTCCTCCGAGCGAGTCAGACTGACGTACTGCTCACCTTGGGCCCGAATAGTGCGGACGGTCAGCCGCTGCACTACCCCGGCGTCATCGGTGGCCAGGGAGTAGGCCGCGGAGTACGCCTCGGCGCCGTCTTGCTGTGCACTGACCAGGGAACCGCTGGCCCGCATGCTGCGGTCGCCGAGAACCACCCGCGCCGCCTCCAGCCGCAGGGCAGCTACGCCAGCCCAGGCGAGCATCCTTGTTGCCTGCGACGCGCGGCGGGGCGACGTGGACACGGTCTTGCCGGTAAGCCGCGCACCGGTCTCCGGAGTGCTCATCACAGGCCGGTCTGAACGGGATCGTCGTCGAGTTCCACCGGAGCCTCCCTCGCACTGGTGGCTGTCCTGCGGCGTGAGCCTACCTGTGCTCGATGATCGCACAGCTTCGCGCCGAGCGGGCTGCGCGGCGATCTCGGGCCGGGCAAGGTCGCGCTGTCACCCAGGCGGGTGCCATCCGATAGCAGGTATGCTCGCCGTGAAGGCGGGGAGTAGCCTTCACCGCGGGCGAGAGCCGGGGGCAACCCCGTGCTGGCTTCTCGTCTGAAATAACCCAGTAGATCCGCCGATGGCCGGGGGGCGCCCGAGCATGCGGGGCTTCACCCCTGCTGTGCGTCCCAGCTGGCGGCCGCCGGGATACCACAAACGAAGAAGGATCACATGCGCACGCCCGTCTCCGACCGCCGACCGCGGGCCGGAATGACCCTCACTCCCCGTCATCGGCAGAGCCGACCCCTGCCGATGAGTGCCGTGGCCGTCCGCCGCGGCCAGTTCGGAGAGTTTGAGCTGCGCCCGGTGCGCGAGCACACTGTCGAAGCGCTGACCCCCGAGGAGACAACCGAGGAGCGTTGAACCACTCGCCAACGACCTCCCGCTTACGCGTCGCAGGAGATGACGCCTACGGTAACGGCATGCTGACAGTGACCGAGGCGGCGGCCCGGGCCATCAACTCACTCGTTACCAAGAACCAGATGCCGGAGGGAGCTGGACTGCGGATCGCCCCCCAGGGCCAAACCACCCGGTCAGAAGGGTTGGGGCTATCCATCGCGGCGGCCCCGGCCGGCGAGGACACCGTGATCGAGGTCAGCGGGGCCAAGGTATTCCTGGCGTCCACTGTGGTCTACGACCTCCACGAGCAGGAGCTTGACGTCGAACCCGTCGACGAGGGCGGCGAGGTGCGCTTCATCGTCGAGCGCAGGCCCAAACAATGAGGTAGGGCGTTCATATCCAGTTCTCAGCTCGCGCTCAGGGTCTCAGCACGCACCACAACGGCGGACCTCACGCCGACAGCAGGCGCTGGAAGAATTCGCGGTAGCGCTGGAAGCTCACCCGCAGGTCCTCGGTCGACATCGTGTCGCTCTCGTATCCACTCGCAACGTTGACGCGGATCTCTTCCAGCGTCCGGTCGACCAGCACGCTGGCCTCGTGCACCGCACGCCGCGGGTTATCGACGAAGGTCCCCTGCACCCGGTGCCATTCGTCACGCAAGCTGGCCACGTCATTGAGCAGACCCACGCGCTGCGCACCGCCGACTCGGCCGCCGGTATGAAGGTCGACGGGCTCGGAGTACCCGGCCGGGTCAGATCCATGGGCCGGGCCAGTCTCAGGGGGCCGAGATGACTCAGGGGCACCGGCTACAGCGCCCCCGGGACCCGCTAGATCCGGATCACCGGCAGGCCCGGTCCGTCCCTCGTGCACCTCTCGATCATCCTTGTCTCGATCCTTCTTGTCGAGGAGGCGGTTCACCTCACTGTCGACGAAGCGACGTACCCGCGTGCCCAGACCTTCCGACCGTTCGGGCTCCTCGTGGTGTTCCTGCCGCGTGTTCATCTGAACCTCCATTGGTGCTGCCTTGACGCACAAACATCCACCTCCCTTATCACTTACCCACTGTCCGGGCGGGTTACACGCGACACACCGACGGCGCTATTACTGACGCTCCGCGGTCACACCATGAGGACGACATCGCCATGATCACCACCCTGCGGCACCGACTGATCACAATGCATGGCCAGCTCGGCCACCAGGCCGGCCAACCCATCCTGCGCCTGCCTTCCACGAGGTCTCAGGTGTTGCTCTGCGCCGCCTCCTGTGGGCATGCTGACCTACCCGGAGCCAGATGGGAGGTGGCAGATGCCGCAGATCACCAACGGTATGCCAGCACCCGGCTGCGGAGGGTCACCTGGCGGAAGAGTCGTCATAGCAATCCCAGCGGGAACTGTGTGGAGTTGGCGAAGCTGCCAGTCGGGGGGGATCGCCGTGCGCAACTCTCGGTATCCGAGTGGTCCTGCCCTGATCTACACCCGAGCAGGGCTGGCCGCGTTCGTCCAGAGCGTGAAGAACGGTGAATTCGATGAGATAACGAGGTGAGTCGATGGGGTAACGGTCGAGGGCGTGGCGTGTCACCTGTGGAGGAATGATGAGAGAAGCTCAGTGGAGTGAGGAAGCGACCGGTAACCATGCACAGGTCCGACCGCAGGGACCGACCGTCCTGCGCATCGCGTTGGGAGCTCAGCTAGG
>JBOHFU010000387.1:0-4149 GCA_050699675.1 Pseudonocardiaceae bacterium | reverse complement strand
GGTGCGCTGGTGGCGACGGCAAACGCGACGGCCGGGGCGCCGAACCACAGCCCGGCGCCGGGTCCGACGCTGAGGTCTTCGACCACGGTGCGGGTCAGCCAGGCGTGAACCCGGTCGTCGCCGCCGTGTCCCGCTTGGGCGCGTACGGCGTGCAGGATCGCGACGCCGGCTGCTCCCTTGGACAGCGACTGGTGGCGCCAGCGTGGGCTGTCATCGTCGCCGCCGTCGAACCGGAGCGGGACGGCCAAGGTGGTACTCAGCTCGCTGGCCACCGCCTCGGCGGCGCGCAGCGGGAGACTACTGGTGGTTGCCGTCATGAGGTGCCTCCCGGGGCAGCGGTGTGGCGTGCGGTGTACACCAGAGCGATCGAGCGGGCGAGTCGGTGCGTGCGCGCTTCGGCGTCCGGGTCGGCACCGTGGGCACGAATGTGGTGCAGGTGCAGCAGCGACACCGCCACCGCAGCGGGAGTCGCGCGACCGGCGTGCTCGGCGAGGCAACGGGTGTACGTGGTGGCCGCCTGACGGCGCGCGTGCCACGCGGCCACGACGCCGGAGCAGTCCGGGGCGGCTGGCAGTGTGGGGCTGGGCGCATCGAGGTCGGCGAGGGTGACCGCCTGCCGCAGCACGTCTCGGTCGCGGATCGCCACCCGGGTGGCAAGGTCGGCGTGGTCGATGAGCCAGCGCATCCCGGCGGGCCGGCTGCCGAACAGGGCGCAGGCCAAGTCGGCCAGGCTCACCGCCGTCAGCGCGTGGGGATGCACGCCGTGGGTTCCGGTGAGGGCGGCGAGCTGGGCCACGGCCGCGGTCGAGTCGGCGGCGAACAGTGCCTCGGCGGCGGCCATCGCGGCACCGCTTCCGTACCGGGCGGTCTCTGGACGGTAGGTGTCCAGGGTGAGGTCCCCGACGAGGCCGCACCGGCGCAGGTCGGCCGCCCACGCCCCGACCCGGGCGGCGCTCGGGCCGTAGTCCGGCGTGCACAGGCGGATCCGCAAGTGCGGCGCCGGGTCCCGGTAGCGCACGAACCACCACAGCGGCACCTCGTCCCACCCGGCCAGCAGGGCTGGTAGGTGGTCGGTGAGAATCGTGTCGAAGGCGTCCGGATCGCCGTACAGCTTGGCGTACAGCACCGGCGAGCCTGGCATGAGGCCGTGCTCGGGACCGATCAGCGCCAGCGGCCCCGTACGACTCACCACGGCCGGGGCACCCACCGGTGCTGCGGTGCTGGCCATCGGGATCACGACCTCGTGGGCGTGGCCGTGGCACCATCCGTGATCGGCGGCGGTGGGCGCCTCGGTGACGATCACCGGCTCCGAGGCGGTGTCCAGCTGCGCGCGCAGCAGCGCGAGGTCCATCGGGTCGTCGAGGTTGAGCCGCAACCGCCGGTCTGCCGCGCCGACGAACACGCTGGCGGGCAGGCGTAGCCGCCGCCGCAGCACCGCCATGGCCGCCGCCCAAGCATGCCGGGGTGCGGCAGGGCCGGGCAGCGCACCAACAGGGATCCGCCACCGGGCTGGGATCAGGATGCTGCGCCGGAAAAGCAGACGGGGTCGAAACGGCAGGCAGGCAGCAGCACCCCAGTCGAACAGCGCCACCGGGGCACACGTGGCCTGTGGAAACTCGACCAGCAGCCGCGCCAGCGGCGGCATGGTGTGCCAGGCAGCCGCACAGGTCAGCGTCGGCTCCACGACGCGCCGCCGCGACAACGACAGCACGTACATACGGTGGTGGTCAGCGGTGACCGCGAGATCTGGTACCCCGATCGGGTCGGCGTGCCCGTCGCGGTGCTCAGCCACGCAGATCACCGCTGGCAACACCTGCGGTACGCGGGTGACGTTCTCCACCCGGGGATGACGCGGCGGAAATGACACCTGGGCGGCCAGCGCACCATCCACCCCGAGCGGCAGTGCGCCGTACTGACCGACGATCCGCTGCCGATCCTCGCCGGACAACAGCTGCAGGAACCGGCCACTCGTGGCTATCGCGCTGTGCCCGATCCCGGTCACCACCACCGTAAACTCACCTGCATCCAGCGCCGCCGTCGTGGCCGCCCGAACCTCGACACACAAGTCCAGATGCGGTGCGGGCCGCAGCTCGCCGACCTCGCCGCCGGCGAGGGCCTCGATGGCGTCGTCGTCGAGCACGACCTCCTGCACGCCGTCCAGCGCCGCCTGCTGCGCCAACGCCAGCAGACGTTCATCTCGCCGCGACCACCCTGCCGCTACACCATTGCGGTCCGGATCGGCGTAGTGACAGGGAAACCCGAGACCGGCCGTAGGATCCACGAGCTGCGTCACCGGGACTACGGCGCCGGGACCATACCGATCAAGGAACCGCCCGTGATACTCCCGCCACGCCGGAACACCCCTCGGGGCGGCGCTCAGCCGCAGCAACGCCCCCGCGGCCGAGGCAGCTTCGACCGCGACCTGCCGAGGCAGGATCACCGTGTCGCCCAGCCGGAGATCCACCACCAGTGGCTGCATGGCGGTATCGGACAGCGCTCGCATTCGCTCCACCGTCACCGCCTGCCGACGGTGCTCCACCAGGGGACTCGCCGGGCGGTCGCTCGCCAGCAGACCAGCATGGATGGCGCGGAGCTCGGCAATCAGCGGCGCGGCCGCTGGCACCGTGGAGGCGTCCACGTCCTGCAGTGCCTCCACGACGTGACCAAGCCCGTCGACGGCAGTCAGCGGCGGCCGGAGAGTGGTGATCAGGACGCCACGGGCGCACAACTCGGCCACCATGGCATCCATCGTCTGCCGCTCCGTGTTGGGGAACTCGGCAGCGAGTGTGTCGACCAGGTCACCGACACGAATCGGTGAACAGGCCGAGCGCAGGACCATCCGGACCGGTGGGGTGTGCCGCACCGACACCTCGACTCTCCTGTGGTGGCCGAGTTTGCTGGCGTGCGGCTGCCAGGTCACGACCAGCCGGTCACCGCGCACCACCGGCACACCCTGGCCACCGGCAGCAACGACGGCACCGTGCGGTTGTGGAACGTGACTGATCCGGCCCACCCCACATCACTGGGTGAACCCCTGACCGGCCACACCAACTCCGTCTACTCGGTGGCGTTCAGCCCGGACGGGCGCACACTGGCCACCGGCAGCGCCGACCGGACCGTGCGGTTGTGGAACGTGACTGACCCGGCCCACCCCACGCCGCTGGGCCAACCCCTGACCGGCCACACCAACTTCGTCGAATCGGTGGTGTTCAGCCCGGATGGGCATACCCTGGCCAGCGGCAGCGCCGACCAGACGATTCGACTGTGGGGGATGAACGTTGATCAAGCAATTCAGCGGATCTGCGTCACCACCGCGAACACCCTCACCCCCGAGAAGTGGGAGCAGTACGTTTCGCCTGACCTGCCCTATCGCCCGCCCTGCCCGTGATGTGCCACGATCAACCCAACAGCTCGTTCTGCTCAGTGCCCGTTCGGGCCGTACGGGGGCGTTTTCAGCACCGCACGCCGCCTCGAATGGGCGCCGAAACGACTCCCGTTCCCACAGTGCAGAGCCTGATTTTCGGCCTCGCCATTCGTACCCCGAGCCTGCGAGACGTACTGACAAACAGACGCGGCGTCGGGTCGGCCAACACACCGATGGGTACCTTCTTGCCCCAGATTGCCGGCTGCACTCCCGACCGACGCGAGGATATTGTTGGTCCTCCGTAGCGGTGTAGTCCAGTGCAGGCGGCTCGACATGCGGCAGAGCGGGGCTGAGCCGGGGAGGGGGACCGGGGATGGTTACATTCGTGGTTGCGTTCGCTCTTGGCCGGTGACGGTCGCGGGCGACCGGGTCAGGCGGTGACCTGCCCACACTGCCCCAGCAGTCGCCGCTGGTCGCCGCGTCGCGGACCTTGAAAGCGAGAGACCGGAGACGGTCCGGGGGCTCGAATCCTCCGCTTCCGCTACGGAAATGGATCTATTTTTCATCACCTTTCGGCCCGGTGGCGGCGCGGCTGACGGCAAAGCACAGTCTTTTCAAGATCGCATAGGTAGGCCGGGGCCCGCGGTTAGCCATTGTCCCGGCGACGACAACGGCCGCTCCTGGGTTCCCGAACTCAACAGCAGAGCTGTCCAAGCAGTCTCGGGCGACTCTGCTGTTGAGTTCGGGAACCCAGGAGCAGAGGGTGCGGGAGGGCAGAGTCGACG
>JBOHFU010000386.1:0-4152 GCA_050699675.1 Pseudonocardiaceae bacterium | reverse complement strand
GGTACGGGTTGTTGTTGCCGCGCTGGGTGCGCCAGCGCTCGTCACCGGCCAGCAGCATCGGAGTGCCGGTGGACAGCGCCAGGGTCGCCAGCAGGTTGCGGGCTTGGCGGCCGCGCAGGCTGCGCACCGCCGGATCGTCGGTTTCTCCTTCGACGCCGCAGTTCCAGGACCGGTTGTCGTCGGTGCCGTCGGCCCCACCCTCACCGTTGGCCTCGTTGTGCTTGCGGTTGTAGGAGACCAGGTCCCGCAGGGTGAACCCGTCGTGGGCGGTGACGAAGTTGACCGACGCCCACGGCCTGCGCCCGCGTGCCGCGTAGAGATCCGAACTGCCTGCCAGCCGGGAGGCGAGTTCGCTGACGCCGGGGACGCCGCGCCAGAAGTCGCGCACGACGTCGCGGTAGCGCCCGTTCCACTCGCTGAAGTCCAGCGGGAAATCGCCGACCCGGTACCCGTGTGCGGTGGCGTCCCAGGGTTCGGCGATGAGCTTGCGGGTGCACAGCAGCGGGTCGGCGGCGATCGCCGTGAGCAGCGGGGCTCCCGGGTCGAACGACCTGCCCCTGGGCCGCCCGAGCACGCTGGCCAGGTCGAAGCGGAACCCGTCAACGCCCAGCTCACCCGCCCAGTACCGCAGCGCGTCGGTGACCAGCCGGACCACCGTGGGCGAGCCGGTGTCGAGGGTGTTGCCGCAGCCGGTGAGGTCGTGGTCGAGGTAGTAGGCGCGCGCGTCCAATCCCCGGTAGGCCAGGGTGGGGCCGTCCACGTCGCCCTCGCAGGTGTGGTTGGCCACCACGTCGACGATGACCTCGATGCCCGCGGCGTGCAGCGCGGCCACCATCGTGCGGAACTCCGCCACCTCAGCGCCGGGCACCGCGGCGTAGCCGGGATGCACCGCAAGTAAGGCCAGCGGGGAGTAACCCCAGTAGTTGTGCGAACCGGTGCGCAGCAGGGACGGCTCGGCGCAGAACGCGGACACCGGCAACAGCTCCACGGTGGTCACACCCAGACCGGTGAGGTAGGAGATCACCGCAGGATGCGCCAGGCCCAGGTAGGTGCCGCGGTGCTCGGGCGGCACCTGCGGGTGGGTGCGGGTGAAGCCGCGCACGTGCAGCTCGTAGATCACGGTCTGCTCCCACGGCACGTCGGGCCGGGGCCCGGTGTCCGGGCCACCGGGTGCGGTGACCACCGATACCGGGACGCTGCCCAGCGAGTCGACGTCGCAGGGAGGCCCGGCGGGGTTGTCCCGGTAGCCCAGCGCGGCCCGCAGGTCGGCCACGGTGCCCTCGACCCGCCGCGCGTACGGGTCGACCAGCAGCTTGGCCGGGTTGCACCGCAGGCCGCGCGCGGGATCCCAGGGCCCGTGCACCCGGTAGCCGTAGCGCTGCCCGGGACCCAGGCCGGGCAGCAGCCCGTGCCACACCCCGAACGTGCGTTCGGTCAGCGGCGCTCGCAGCTCCGTGCCGTCCGGCGACAGCAAGCACACCTCGACGGCCTGAGCGACCGAGGAGGCCACCGCGAAGCGCACCCCGCCGCCCTCGGTGTGCGCACCGAGCGGGAACGGCCGGCCGACTTGAGGCAGTGGCAGTCGGGTCACAGAGACCCATCTTGCCTGCCCGGTCCGACATCCGACCCACCCAGCACAATGACCGGGTGGACGCGCGGAATGGGCACCTACCGGTCGACCTGACCGATCTCGTGGTGCGGATGGACGGGGTGGGCGTCCGGCGGGGCGCCACGGCCCTGCTCGATCGGGTGGACTGGCGGGTGGAGCTGGACGAGAAGTGGGTCGTCCTGGGGCCCAACGGCGCCGGCAAGACCACCCTGCTGCGGCTGGCCGCGACCGAACTGCACCCGACCCGCGGGCTGGTGTACGTGCTCGGCGAACGGCTGGGCCGCACCGACGTGTTCGAGCTGCGTCCGCGGATCGGGTTCTCCTCGGCGTCGCTGGCCGGCCGGATCCCTGGTGACGAGGTGGTGTCCGACTTGGTGGTCAGTGCCGGTTACGCGGTGCTCGGCCGGTGGCGGGAACGCTACGAGGAGCTGGACAACACGCGGGCCATCGGGCTGCTGGCCGCGCTGGGCGTCGCCGGGCTGGGCGGGCGGCGCTTCGGCACCCTGTCCGAGGGGGAACGCAAGCGGGTGCTGATCGCCAGGGCGTTGATGACCGATCCGGAGCTGCTCCTGCTGGACGAGCCCGCCGCCGGTCTGGACCTGGGTGGCCGGGAGGATCTGCTGACCCGGTTGGGTGCGCTGGCCGTCGATCCGGACGCCCCCGCGACGGTGCTGGTGACCCACCATGTCGAGGAGATCCCGCCCGGCTTCACCCACGCCATGCTGATGCGCGACGGCGCGGTGGTCGCCCAGGGACTGCTCGATGCGGTGCTGACCGAGGAGAACCTGGCGAAGACCTTCGGCGTCGATCTCGTGCTACGGCGCTCCGGGGATCGCTTCTTCGCGCACCGCCGGTAGCGCACGCTGCGGCGACGTTCGTCGCTCTCCGGTGTCACCACGGACGTGTCCAATTGATAACGGTAAGTCGCATCCTCCGGTTATCATGTCTGGACGCCAACGTGACCATGAAGGGGGAACGCTGCCATGATGGGTGCGATTATCCTGCTGCTCGCCATCGGGTTCTTGATCGGCGCCGTCGCGATCGTCAAGGGGCTGGTGGTGCTGGGGATCATCGGGTTCGGGCTGTTCGTGATCACTCTCGTCTTTGGTGCGGTTCTCGCCACCAGGTGAGGTGCCCGGCGGTGCTGACCCCTCGCTGAGGTGACAGCCGGGTTCCCCGCCGGCCCGGCTAGCGTGCGCAGTGTGTCCGACCTTGACCTGCACGCCATCCTCTACTTGACGGCGCACTACCCCGAGGTGCCCGCCGCCTTCGCCGCGGGAACCCTGCTGCTCAGTGGTGCGGCCTGGTGGCTGGCGCCGCGTTGGGGATGGGCCCAGCTGCCGGCGGTGCTCGCCGGGTGCGGTCTGGCGCTGGCGCTGGCCGTCACCGTGGTGCGGCCCATCGGGAGCTTCTCCGCGGGGGGTCTCAACCCGCTGGTCATCTTCCGCGAATGTGTGGTCGGCAACCTGTCGTTGGCCCGCACCTACGAGAAGCTCAATGTCGCGATGCTGATGCCGTTTGCGTTCTTCGGGACCCTGGCGACGCGCCGCCCGGCCAGCATCGCGATGTCCTGCCTGCTGATCAGCGGATCGGTGGAATTCGTGCAGGGCGCTACTGGAGGCGGCACCTGCCAGGCCGTCGACGTGGTGCACAACTCCGCCGGCGGCGTGCTGGGGGTGGTGCTGGCCGCGGTGGCGCTCCGGCTGTTGGCGCGGCGGTCTTGCGGCGTCACCGCAGACCTCGGAGCCGGCCCAGGGCAGTGAGTACCCAGTCGCGGTGGCAAGTTGTGCAAGATCTAATACTTTAGGGCCAGGGTGATCACCCAATAGTGGGGCACTGACCGTGTATTCTTTAAACGCTGGGTAATCACACGGCTCATCGGTGTATGGCGGGGGCGCCGCGACTGAGGTCAACTGGGGGGCGGGTGACGTGAGTATTCGACCCGTCGGGGTGGGTACCGGGCGCAGCGAGGCCACTATCTCGATCATGGCCTGCGCCGATCCTGGCCCGAACGTGTTGCGTAGCTGGGACCGGCTTGTGGACAGCACCGCGGGTAGCGACGTCACCCAACTCACCGCCTGGGCACGCCTACGCGGTCGGGTCGGCTACGCACCGCTGTACCTGCTGGCCTTCCAGGCGGAAGAACTTGTCGGTGGTGCGCAGATCATGCACCGCCGGGTGCCGGTGCTCGGCAGCGTCGGCTACCTCCCCTACGGCCCGGTGATCTCCCCGGCTGCGGCCGATCGCATCGGGATCTGCCGAGCGCTCGGTGGCGGCCTGGAGGCGCTCGGCCGTGGCCGGTTGCGGATGCTGTTCGTCCAACCGCCCGAAGGTGCTGATGACCTGAGCCGCGAGCTGCTCCGGCGCGGGTTCCGTACCTCGTCGGCGGGCATTGCGCCAGCAGGTTCGATCCGCATTGACCTCACGGCCACCGAGGACGAGATCCGCCGCCGTTTCGCTCGGCGGCTGCGCTCGTGGCCGAAAAAGTGGGCAGCACGAGGCGTCACGGTTCGTCTCGGGGGCAGCCAGGACGTCGCGCTGCT
>JBOHFU010000385.1:0-4160 GCA_050699675.1 Pseudonocardiaceae bacterium | reverse complement strand
GGCAGTACCGAGCGAGCCGCCTGCCGGGCCTGCTTACGGCGCTGCGTGGCGTTCGGCTCGCCGGCGAAGCGCTCCTCCAGCCCGGCCAGCAGGTCGTTGTAGGCCTGCTGGCTAGCCCTGACCGCGACGTGGAACCGCTCGTGCAGCTCGGGATCGTCGGCGATGACCTGCGGCTCGACCATGGCAGCGTCCCGTTCGGGAACGTAGCGCTGGGACAGCTGCGAGTAGGACAAGTGCCGGTGCCGGATCAACTCGTGGGTCAGTGACCGGGACACCCCGGTGACGTAGAAGCTGACTGTGCCGTGCTCGAGTACCGAGAGGTGACCGACCTCGAGGATGTGCCGCAGGTAGCCGGCATTCGTGGCGGTAGCCGGGTTGGGCTTGCGCCAGGACTGGTAGCAGGCTCGGCCGGCGAACTCGGCGAGTGCCTGGCCGCCGTCTGCGTCGGTGGACCACGGGACATCGGCCGGCGGTAAGAACTCAGTCTTGGCGACCAACTGAACCCGCAACCCCACAGTGCTCACGGCTGCGGCTGAATTGCTCACGGCCGGGTCGTCGGACTGGCCCACGGCGCACCCTCCTCTCGAACGGCACCGCAGCCTAGCCCAGCTCCGGTGACGCCTTGACTGGCGTCAGATGTGACGCCATAGTTGACGTCATGGATCTGACACCTTACCTCAGCCGGCTGCGCGAAGACCTCACCGCCGCGGCGTCGGCGGGCGACGAGCAGACCCGGCGCACTGCCGCCGTACTGGCCGTTGCACTGGAGCCCGCGGCCCGCCTGGCAATCATGAATGCGCTGTCCGACCTCGCTGCGGAGGTCACCGCGGCGCTGGACGACCGGGTGGTGGAGGTGCGGCTCGACGGCCGGGACGTGCGGATCGCGGTGAACTCGCCGTCGGCCGAACCGCGTGCCGATACTCCGCCACCACCCCATGAACCCGGCGCAGTCCCCTTCGGCGACGCCGGCGGCGACATCAGGCGGATGACCCTGAGGCTGATCGACCAGGTGAAGAACCAGGCTGAGCGCGCTGCCGCCGAGCAGGGTGTCTCGCTCAACACGTGGGTCTCGCAGGCCGTTGCGGGCGCGCTGCGTGGTGATCCGTGGAACGACCCCCGGGGGGGCCGGGATGACCGCCGCGGTCGCAATCGGGTCCAGGGCTGGGTCCAGGGCTGAGCTGGGTCCCAAAGCTAGGCAACGTCCCGAGGCTGGGCAACGTCGTTGAGGAGAGATCGTGGAGCACGACGACACCAACGTGCCGGTGGTTCGGAAGCAGGACTTCGAATGTGCGGGACCGATCGACATCTCGGTCGAACTCGACAGCGGACGGCTGGACATCCAACTTGAGAAAGACACCGAAGGCACTGTTCGACCTGGGGTGGCCGTGCAGGTCCGCGCCGACCCGGCCGGCCAGCCGCCGTGGACCGCTGGGATCGCCGGTCTGCTGAGCTGGTTGGGCGAGCAAACCGGGGGTGCCCCACCTGGCGAGCTGGCGGCCGAGGCCGTGCGCCGGACGGTGATCGACTTCACCGGGCACCGGCTCACCGTGCGCAGCCCGCGAGACTTCCCGCTGCGCGCCGTGCCGCTGACCATCCAGATCAGCGCTCCGTCAGGCTCGTCGATCACCGCCCGCAGCGGCTCAGCGGACATCGCGGTCGACGGTATGGCCGATCGGTTCGACGCCTCTACCGGCTCGGGACAGGTCCGCGCCCAACGATGCACCGGTCCGACCGACGTCCGGACCGGCTCAGGCGATGTGCGGCTGGGATCGGTGCTGGGCAGGCTGCGGGTGCGGACCGGCTCCGGAGAGGTCGAGGTGATCTCGATAGAGGGCGCCGCGGGCGCTGCATGCGGAGGTACCGTGCAGACCGGTTCCGGCGACGTCCGGCTTGGCGCCGTCACGCACGATATGAGCGCACGCACCGGTAGCGGTGACCTCACTGTGGTCGACGCCTCAGCGGGCGGTCTGGAGCTCACCACCGGTTCGGGCCAGCTACGAGTGGGGATCCACCCCGGTGTGCGGGCCGAGCTGGACGTCAGCTCCGGCTCCGGGCACGCGCGCAGCGACCTGCCGGTTGGTGGACCTCCCACCGAGGGCGACGTCCCGCTGCGGGTGCGGGCCCGGACCGGGTCGGGCGATGCGCTGGTCACCTCGGCACCCTCCTGACCGAGCCGCTACCAGGCCTGGTCGCGGTGCCTAGGGCCGCGACCAGGTCACCCCGCGTTCCCATCGCGATGCCGTCCAGCTCCAGCCACTGGGCCATCTCCCGCAGTGCCCCGGCGAGCTCGGCGGCCACCTGCGAGGTGTCCACTATCCCGGGCTCGGTGAAAGCACCCGGTACCCGCAGCACGCCGGCCGCGCGGTCGGCCTTGAGGTCGACCCGCGCGACCAGCTCCCCGTCCAGCATGAACGGGAATACGTAGTAGCCGTGGCTGCGCCGGTGCGCCGGAACGTAGATCTCGATGCGGTAGCGGAAGCCGAAGAGCCGCTCGGTGCGCGCCCGGTCCCAGATCAGCGGGTCGAACGGGCACAGCAACGCGGTGCCGGTGATCCGCCCCGGCGTGCGAGCATCGCGGTGCCGGTAGGCCGGGGCCCGCCAGCCTCGGACCACCACCGGTTCCAGCTCCCCGGCCTCCACCAGCTCGGCGACCGCCTGCCGGCTGCGCTCGGGCCGCAGCCGGTAGTAGTCCCGCAGATCGGCCTCGGTGGCCACGCCCAGCGCGGCGCCGGCCCGGGAGATCAGCTCGCGGGCACCCTCCTCGGCACCGACCTGGTGGCCGAGCACTTCGGGAGGCAGCACCCGCTCGGGAAGGTCGTAGAGCCGCTCGAAACCACGCCGGGTGCCGGTGGTGAGCTCACCGATGCCGAACAGCCACTCGCAGATCCGTTTGGTGTCCGTCCGGTTCCACCACGAGCCCGGCCCACGGCGGGCCCCGTCACCCAACTCCCGCTCAAGGGTGCCCGCGCCGACCGGGCCTCGCTCCCGAACCGCCTCCAGCACCGCCGAGACCAGCTCTGGCGCTTGGGCAGCCAGCCTCTCGTACCCCTGCCACCAGCCCGGCTTCTTGGCCCCCGAGTGCAGCAGCGGCCAATCCGGCACCGGGACCAGGCTCGCCTCGTGCGCCCAGTACTCCACCAGCAGGCGAGGACGCCGAACCGTGTGCGCCCACGCTGCACCGTCGAGCAGTTCCTTCGGATAGGGACCCAGCCGGCTGAACACCGGCAGGTAGTGCGCCCGGGACAGCACGTTCACCGAGTCCAGCTGCAGCAGCCGGATCCGGCCCAACACCCGCAGCAGGTGCCGGCGGGTCACCGGTCCGGTGGGACGGAGGTCGGCGAAACCCTGCGCGGCCAGTGCGGTGCGCCGCGCGGCGGCGGGTCCGATCGTCTGCACGGTCACCGATGCTGCCATCCGACACTGACAATCCGCCGTTGGCCGACCTCGATACCGTGACGGCATGGCACTGGCCCGGGTCCGCGCCGCGACTCCTGCGGATGCGTCCGCGCTCGCCGCCCTCCATCTCGCGACCTGGCGGGCTGCCTACTCTGAGCTGTTGCCGTCCGAGGCCCTCGATGGGCTGGACGCGCTACAGGTGCAGCAGGCATGGGCCGACACCGTTGAGGGTGGGGCCACGGTACTGATCGCCACCGAAGGCGACCACCCGGTCGGCTTCGTGGTGGCCGGACCGGCACCCGAAGATGAGGTGGCCGCCGCCGATGGGGCGCTGCCCTCCGACGCAGCCCACACCGTGCTGGTGAGCACCCTGCTGGTGGAGCCGAGGTGGGGCCGCCGCGGCCATGGCGGCCGGTTGCTCGCCGCGGTCGCAGCGGTGCTGCGCGATGCCGGCGCCACCCGGGGGATCGTCTGGGTGCCCGCCGAAGACCCGGCCTCGCTGAACTTCTACCGGCGCGCAGGCTGGAATCCCGACGGCACCGTCCGCACCCTGGACGCCGCCAGCCGCCCCCTACGCGAAATCCGCCTCACCGGCCCCCTCAACCTCGCCCTTACCTGACCTCATCCGCTATTCGGAGCCGAATAGCAAGCAGCGAACGCCAGCCTGTGGATAAGTTCAGCGGGCTGTGGATGGGCGTTTGTCGGCGGGACGCGTTGGCGGCTCCGAATGGCGGCCCGGAACCGCAATTCGGCTCCGAATGGCG
>JBOHFU010000384.1:0-4164 GCA_050699675.1 Pseudonocardiaceae bacterium | reverse complement strand
TAGAAGGGTGACGGTGACCAGAGCCACGCCCACCGCGAGCAGCGCCCAGGCAACGGCCCCACCCCGAGGGTCGCCTCTGCGGTCCAGCCGCGACAGGTCGACCTCGATGTGCTCCGGCTCGATCATCACTCCTCCTTGTCGATCCCCTCTAGGTGGCAGGGAAGGACGCTCAAGTCACGAAAGTTACCTTTGGCACGACTTGCGCGGATTAGTGTTTGCTTAAACTTTCCATACCGGCCATACCGGCCATACCGGGCAGGGCATGTGCCTTGTTCCCTTCTTCAGGGCGAGATGCCGGACACGATGCGCCCGCCCGCTCACCCGGCGTAGCGTCAAGGGCCATGACCACTGGTTCGAGGGCGGCTGTGCTTGCCGGCCGCACCGCGCTGGTGACCGGGGCCGCGTCGGGGATCGGTGCCGCGCTCGCCCGGCGGCTGGTGGCCGACGGCGCGGCGGTGCTCGCCGTGGACCGCGATCAGGCGGGGCTCAAGGCCCTCGCCGACGGGGTGCCCGGCGTTGAGCCGGTGCTGTGCGACCTGTCCGACCTCGACTCGGTGGACGCGCTGCCCGCCGAGGTCGACGTGCTGGTCAACAACGCGGGCCTGCAGCACGTCGCCCCCCTGCCCGAGTTCGATCCCGACCGCTTCTCGCTGATCCTGCGGGTGATGCTGGAAGCCCCGTTTCGGCTGGCCCGGCGCACCCTTCCGCACATGTACGGTCGCGGCTGGGGTCGGGTCGTCAACATCTCCAGCGCGCACGGGCTGCGGGCGAGCCCGTTCAAGGCGGCTTACGTCAGCGCCAAGCACGGCCTTGAGGGGCTGTCGAAGGTCATCGCGCTGGAGGGCGCCACGCACGGCGTCACGAGCAACTGCATCAACCCGGCCTACGTGCGCACCGCGCTGGTCGAGAAGCAGATCGCCGACCAGGCCCGCACGCATAGCATCGACGAGGACACCGTCATCGAGCAGATCATGCTCACCCCGGTGGCGGTGAAACGGCTCATCGAACCCGATGAGGTCGCCGAGGTCGCCGCAGTGCTCTATGGACCGGCGTCGTCCTCGATCACCGGCTCGTCGCTGTCGATGGACGGTGGCTGGACGGCACGCTGAATCACAGCCCACCGGAGACCCGCGGCCGTCGGGCTGCTGGCCTGCCCTGACATGCCGGTTGTTCTCTTGCCGTGGTACAGAGCGTGGTACGGTAGGTTCATGGATCCACGATTAGTCCGTTTGCTCGATCTGCTCGATGTGACCAACGGGGAGACCGTCGGCACGTCGGTCCGGTTGCCGGTGGCCTTGCGTGATGCTGCTGTGGTGGTGGTGGAGATGGGACTTGCGGGATCTACCACTGAGCTGACCATGCGGGGACTGCGGGATCTGCTGGAGGCTGCGGCGCAGCGTGCGGTGCTTGACGCGCATTACGAGGCTCATCCTGGCGCGCGACCCGACCTTGCCGAGATCGCCCTTGCTGCGGCGCAGCTAAACGGCAACCCGTTGGCGGAGCGACCTGAGCTCGTTGCGCGAGCTGCGGAAGAGATCGTCTCGATCCTCGACGAGCCGACGCCCGACGAGGTGCTCAGCTACGCCGCTGGACTGGCCGCAGCAGCGTGAGCCGCGCCCGCAGCGTTGTCCTGGACAACGAAGCCGTCCATGCAATGCTTGATCCTGATCATCGTAAGCATCGGCGGGTGTTGGCTGCGGTGGAGGCGGTGACTGCCCGGTCGCTGCGGCGGGCGGGCTCGGCGCGCCTCGTCGTGCCGACTGCCGTGCGGGTCGAAGCGGGCTGGGACCGGCGTGCACCCGGTGCCGCAGTGATCAACCAGCTGCGCGCCGACGATGCCCCGCTCGACCGACCCGTCGCCGACCACGCGGCTGGTGTCCGACGCGCCCTGGGTGTCTCGGTCGCCGATGCGCATCTGGCCGCCGTTATCGCGAGCACGGCGGGTTCGGTGGCCGTGCTCACCAGCGACGTCGCCGACATCCGCCGGATCGCCGGGTATCTGGACGCGGACGTGACCGTGGTGGCGTTGTGACGGCCGCAGGCCGAAGCAGCCGAGAGATTTCGTCTGGCTGACTCCGGGTGTCGCCGCTTGTAGCGGCGGCCTTTCCATGATCGGGAGGGGCCACCGTTCCGGCTGGTGGGGGCTGTGGAGCGGGCGACGGGAATCGAACCCGCATGGCCAGCTTGGAAGGCTGGGGCTCTACCATTGAGCTACGCCCGCACGCTCCGCCGCGGCGGAGCGGCCCAAGCGTACCTGCTGCCAGCCTCTTCGCGGGGACGTGTGTCGTGGGGCCGACGCGGGCAACTTGGCGGTCGCGTAGGATGCGCCTGCACCAATCGGTGCACGGGGTGTGGCGCAGTTTGGTAGCGCACTCGCTTTGGGAGCGAGGGGCCGTGGGTTCAAATCCCGCCACCCCGACCAGGCACGACAGGTTGGCCCAAGATCCACAAGTGGACCGAATGTAGCAACGGTGTAGCAACGACTGCTCAGGTCATCCCACTCGATGCTGTCAAGCGCCTCGCGCATAGCTCGAGCTTCCGTGTGTGCGTAGATGCCCAAGGTGACGTCGAGGTCTGCGTGCCGGCGATCCGATAGACGACGTGCGGTGGTGTCTTGAGTTGGAGGAGCAGATACACCACGGGGTGACGGAAGTCATGCAGCCGCACGTGTGGTGCCAACACGAGTACGGATCCCGTCGAAGTGCCGGTTCAGGCTGCGCGGTTCCATCGGGGTACCCACGCTGGTTGGAAACACCAGATCATCTTTGGCCCACAGCTCACCGGCGATCGCGTGTTCGGCGTACCGCCGGTTGCGATGTTTGATTAGGACCCGTCGTGTGATCTTGGGTAGTGGGATCGTATTATCCGAGTCTTCGGTCTTGGTGTCGTCCATCAGGAGACGACCGTTGACCCGCTGAACCGTCTTGGCTAACGCGATGGTGCCGAGGTCGAGGTCCGACGGGCAGTGATGGGAGTGAACGGCATGTTGAGCAGTGTCGACACCAATCGGGGTGGCGAGTCGTTGGCGCATCAGGCGTTTGCTGTACGGGTCTGAGAGGGAGGAGTTCCTCGCGGGCGCTGTTTCCGTTCATTCGGGAGGGCCTGTACCGCGGCTACCCGATCCGGATCGCGATCACGGACCGTAGTACGGATTGGCTACGGGTGGCGTTGGGCGCGGATGCCCGGCAAGTGATGTTCTGTGATAGCAGCTAGCGACTAAGGGTCACTAGTAGTACCGGCACCGGGTGCAGCAGCCCGCTCGGCTACTTCTCGTCGTCCCTGAACTTGTCCTTGGCGTCGTCAACCGCACCGGTGGCCTGGTCGTCGCGTAGGTCGTGCCCGGCTTCCTTGACCTCACCGGACGATAGATCACGCTTTCCGGCGTTCTCAAGGTCCTCGAGACCCAACATCTGACCGACCTTCTTTTCCGCCTCACCGATAAGCTGCTCGGCCTTGTCCTTGGCCTTTTCAAAACTGCTCATGGTTCCTCCCTATGATCAGGGACCGGCTGGTACCGGAGTGTTCCTGATGATAAAGACGTACCCAAAGCAGCCTCTGACATACGTCAGCGGCGCTCGGCCACCCTATCGGATGAACGGATAGGTGAGCACCAGTCAGCGGACGACGTTGCTCATGTCTGGTGCCAGATGCTGCGACGTTCTGCCAGTCTCATGACGACCCAACTGGCCGAACACCGCCTGATCCAGCGCCGGGAGGACCCCGACGATCGGCGCCAAACCCTCGTTTCCATCGCTGCAGAACCGACCGCCGCCGTGGAAGGCTGCCTCGACCGTCGAGCCCGGACAGCGCCCCGAATCCGATCGGCGGGTCCCCTCCCGAGACGATCGACGGCGCCGCGGCGTTGCGCTCTAGCGCCAGCAGCAGTGGCCGGCGCGTCATCCGGTACGTGGAGACCGACGAGCGCACGTTGTCGCCGGCCGAGTCTGCCTCCGCTGCCACAACCAGGGCGTCGCGCTGCGGTAACGGCAGCAGCCCCTCCGGCCCCACGCCGGTGGGCACGGCCTGCACGAGCTCGGGGCGGCGCGGGTCGGTCACCCGGTATACCGCGACGAGGTTGGTCCGCTCCATCCCGACGAACACGTAGCGCTGCCAGCCGTAGGTGGCAACGGCGATGTCCTCGGGCTCCACCCCCTTGTTCTCGGC
>JBOHFU010000383.1:0-4166 GCA_050699675.1 Pseudonocardiaceae bacterium | reverse complement strand
CCCTGGTCGGCACCGCCACCCTCGGTCGCGGCAGCACCCAGATCCCACTGCGGTCCGTGCCACCGACGCGATACCTGCTGGTGTGGATCACCGAACTGGCCGGCGGGGGAGATCGCAACCAGTCCAAACTCAGCGAGGTCGGGGTCCAGACCCGGGTCACCTGACCAGCGCTACCCTCCCCGCGTGCCCCCCGTCCCAACCCCCACCCCTCCCGCGGAGGCGGCGGCATGACCGCGGTGAGCTCGGATGCCGACCTGATCGCGGCGCACGTTGCCGGGGATCCACTGGCGTTCACCGAGCTCGTACGCCGGCACCGAGACCGGATGTGGGCCATCGCCCTGCGGACCCTGGGTGATCCCGATGAGGCCGCCGACGCAGTGCAGGACGCGTTCATCTCGGCGTTCCGCTCAGCCGGCGGATTTCGCGGTCAGGCCCAGGTGACCACCTGGTTGCATCGGATCGTGGTCAACGCCTGCCTGGACCGGATCCGCCGCAACCGGGCCCGGCCCACCTCGCCGCTGCCTGACGCCGGCCCGGGTGAGCCGGCGTTGACACTGGACGCGGTGGCAGACCAGGAGTCCCGACTGGCGGTCGACGACGCGCTGGGGTCACTGCCTGTCGAGCAACGTGCCGCCATCGTGCTGGTCGACGTCGAGGGATACTCGGTGGCCGAGACCGCCCAACTGTTGGGGGTGGCCGAGGGGACGGTCAAGAGCCGCTGCGCGCGCGGACGCGCCCGGCTCGCGGTACTACTCGGACATCTGCGGAACCCTGATGCGAATGCAAACGTCTCATCTGGTGCCGTGGCGGTGCGCCAGCATCGAAAGGAGGGACGATGACCGGTACCGGAGGTCCGGTACGCCCGGGTGACCCTCCACAACGGTCGCCTGAATGGTCACTAGAGCTGCTCGCCGACCTCCACGCGGGTGCGTTCACCGAGCGAGTGGCCGGTCGGTTGCGACCTCGGGTGGCCGCGGATCCGCAGGCCCGCGCGACGCTCGCGGCCCTCGACGCCACGGTGGCCGACCTGGCGGCGCTGCCAACAGAGTGCCCGGCCCGGATGCCCGACGCCGTGGCGCAGCGCCTCGACGCCACGCTGGCCGTCGAGGCGCTGGCTGTTGAGACGCTGGCTGTAGAAACCCAGGGGGCTGACCGTCATCCTCCTGCCCCGACGCGGGCGCGGCTCGCGCACCGCCGCGCCGCGCCGCGCGAGCCGGTGATCATGGTGGCTGCGCGGCGCCGGCTCCGTGCCCGCTGGATCGGTGCCGGTGTGCTGGCGGCCGCCGTGGCTGGGGTGGCAATGTCCGGCGTGATGACCGGCGTGATGACCGGGGAGGCGCCGCGGGCCGGCGACGCACTGGGTGCCGCGGCGGTCTCGCCACCGGCGCCGCTGGTGCTGTCCGGCGGTGACCTCAGTGACGTGCTGGATCACGCGCTGGGTGCCCGCGACTTCGGTCCGCTGTCCCGGCCGGAAGCGCTGCGGCGCTGCCTGGACGCCAACGGTGTGCCGGTGCAGGACAAGCCGCTGGGTGCCCGCGAGGTCACCCTCGACGGTCGGCGCGGTGTGATACTCGTGCTACCCAGCGCCCAGGTCGCCCAGTTCCGGCTACTCGTGGTGGGTTCGGACTGCGGCCCAGCCAACCCCGCCCGGATAGCCGACGCCGTGGCAGCCCGCTGACGTTGGGTGCCCTTCAAGGACTACCAACCCACCCCTGCGCGGTCTCTTACGGCTACCAACCCGCCGGAAGCCCAGGGCGCGGCCCTACATGCAAGACCCCGACGTTGGTAGCTGTTGAGAGCACCAGCTACCCGGGTTGGCGGTACTTGGAGAGCGGCCAACTGGCTCGGGAACATTGGTCCGTAGGATCGTGTTGTGGCCAACGTGAACGAGCAGATCCGGGACGTCATCATCATCGGCTCAGGTCCGGCTGGCTACACAGCCGCGATCTACACCGCGCGAGCCCAGCTGGAGCCGCTCGTCTTCGAGGGAAGCCAGTACGGCGGCGCCCTGATGACCACCACTGACGTGGAGAACTATCCGGGGTTCCGCGACGGGATCATGGGCCCGGACCTGATGGAGCAGTTCCGAGCCCAGGCCGAGCGCTTCGGCACCGAGCTGCAGGCCAGAGACGTCACGTCGGTCGAGCTGACGGGTGATGTCAAGCGGGTCATGGTGGATCAGACCACCCACCTTGCCCGGTCGGTCATCCTCGCGATGGGCGCACAGCCGCGCTACCTGGACGTCCCCGGCGAGCAGGAGCTGCTCGGTCGCGGGGTCAGCTCGTGTGCCACCTGCGACGGCTTCTTCTTCCGCGACCAGGACATCGCCGTCATCGGCGGCGGGGACTCGGCGATGGAGGAAGCCACCTTCCTCACCCGGTTCGCGCGGTCGGTGACCGTGGTGCACCGGCGTGCCGAGTTCCGCGCCTCGAAGATCATGCTTGAGCGCGCCCGGGACAATGAGAAGATCCGCTGGCGCACCGGGGTGACCGTCGATCGAGTACTGGGCGAGAGTGGCGTCACCGGCCTGGAGCTCTCCGATGGCTCGACGCTGGAGGCAACCGGGATGTTCGTGGCGGTCGGGCACGACCCACGCAGCGAACTGGTCCGCGGCCAGGTGGAGACCGACGCAGCGGGTTACGTGCTGGTCGACGCACCGAGCACGGCCACCAGCGTGGACGGCGTCTTCGCCTCGGGGGACGTGGTGGACCACACGTACCGGCAGGCGGTCACCGCCGCGGGCACCGGCTGCGCGGCCGCGATCGATGCCGAGCGCTGGCTCGCCGAGCACGCCGCGGCTCCGAGCGCCCAGCGGGCCGCCCAGTTCGTCGGTGGCGGCTACGGCTCGAAGTCCTGATCACCAGAATCCCCCAAGACTCAGACCCCCAACAGGAGATGCTATGGCAGGCAATTCGACCGTGATCGTGACCGACCAGTCGTTCGCCGACGACGTACTCGGTAGCGACAAGCCGGTGCTGGTGGACTTCTGGGCGACCTGGTGTGGCCCCTGCAAGATGGTGGCGCCGGTGCTGGAGGAGATCGCCTCGGAGCACGTCGAGAAGATCACCATCGCGAAGATGGATGTCGACGCGAACCCCAGCACCCCGCGCGACTACAAGATCATGTCGATCCCGACCATGATCTTGTTCTCCGACGGCAAGCCGGTCAAGCAGATAGTCGGCGCCAAGGCCAAAGCCGCGCTGCTGGAAGATCTGGCCGACTACATCTGATCCTGTCGAAGAGCCTGTCCGCACCGTCAACGAACGCCACGCACAAGCAACCGATTACCCCGGGGCCACGTCCTGTACGCGGGCTTGCCGGTTCGCGCCCATCGGGCCCAGACCGGCAAGCCCCACGACCGGCAAGCCCCACGAACCGCCCTCATGGGGACGGGGCACAATGAGTGACAAGTCCCCGCGCCCGACGCTGTCCAGGAGTCCGGCGCCCGATCCGAAGTGAGGGTGCATGCAGCTGCTGCGCCGCGGCGATGTCGGACCGGCGGTGGCGGAGGTGCGGGCGATGTTGACCTCGCAGGGGCTGCCCGCACCACGCTCGGACCCAGAAGCAGACACCGGCACAGACCCGGACACGGATGTCTTCGACATCACCCTGGAGCACGCCGTCCGGGCCTTCCAGCAACGCCGCGGGCTGATCACCGACGGTGTCGTGGGACGTGCCACCTACCAGGCGCTGTGCGACGCACGTCTGGAACTCGGGTGCCGCATGCTCAGCTGTATCGTCACCCGCCCGATGCGCGGGGACGACGTGTTCACGTTGCAGGAACGGTTACTCGAGCTGGGCTATGACGTCGGCCGCGCCGAAGGAACGTTCGGCTTACAAACCGAGACGGCGCTGCGCAGCTTCCAGCGCGACTACGGCCTGCTGGTGGACGGGATATGCGGGCCTGGCACGTTGCGAGCGCTGCGCCAGCTGCAGCCCAAGGTTCGCGGTGGCAGGCCGGTGTTGCTCCGCGAGCAGGAACAGGTCCGCCGGTCAGGCCCTGCACTGCGCGGCAAGCGGATCGTCATCGATCCCTGCCACGGCGGATCCGACCCGGGCCTGGTGGTGGACGGCGCCACCGAGGCGGACCTGATGTGGGACCTGGCCCGGCGGCTGGAGGGCCGGATGGCCACCACCGGGATGGAGCCGCTGCTGTCCCGCGGCCG
>JBOHFU010000382.1:0-4169 GCA_050699675.1 Pseudonocardiaceae bacterium | reverse complement strand
AGTGCGACCGCGCCGGCCCCGGCTGTGATCCACAGGGCAGCAGCGCCGTAGACGAGATCGGCGATGATCATCGCCAAGGCGCTGGCCCAGATCGCGGCTGCGGTGAGTTTCCAGCGGAACAACGTCAAGGCGCGGATCTCGATGAACTTGTCGGCCAGCTTCTCGGACTGCTCGGCCGCCTCCCGGTAGTCGTGCACCCGGACCCACCGGCGCCACCCGCGCACGGCGACGACGAGCCCCCGGCTGACCGCGCCGGCGAATCGACACGGCGAGCGCACCACCCACACGATCATGTCCTTGGCTGCCTGCCGCAGTGCTTGGCGGGACTTGAGCGCTAGCGGCACAGATCGGGAACACCCCCACCAGGTCACGAACCGGCGGACCACCGCCCGCCGCACGGCGCGCGGCAGCTCGCCCACAACCTCGCCGTCATGCACCGGCTCGGCTGGTGCCATCTCGCGTGTCTGGGCCGTGACAGGCAGGGAGGGTTCGCCTTGTGGTGGTGACTGGCTGGTCATCGGCGGTCCCGCTTGTGGGTGGGCGGGTGGATGATCTCGGTGACGGAGAACATCCGGGCGATCGCGGCACCGGCGAACAGTGCGGGGATGCCCAGGGCCACGGCCCAGGCGCGGGGATCGGAGGTGGACAACACCACCGTCCACTGCACCGCGACGATGAACGCCGCGGTGCCCAGTGCCCGCAGCAGGTTGCCGCCCATCCGGGTCACTTCCTGGCTGTGGCGGGCCAGGCGGTGCCCACTGCGGGCACCGCTGCGAAACGCCACCAGGATCCCCAGCCCGGCCACGGCCAGCACCACGATCAGCACGGCACTATCCGGTGTTTGGCTCATCGGGACTCACCTCTGCCATCGCCGGTGGGCTCTGCGAGCAGCCGAATGAGGGCACTGGCTGGAACCATCAGCTGGCCGTGCCGCCGCACTGCGCGCAGCGTGCCGAGACGGATAGCGCGAGAGATAGTCGATGCCGTGACGCCAAGAATCCAGGCGGTCTCTCGAACTGTGTAGTACGCCGGGTGCCGGGCGCTGGACATGTCAGTACGCATGGAATGAAGCCCTTCTGATCAATAATGGATGATTTAATGACGCTTGTTCGGATGATTTAATCCAGGCACTGGCATGGGTGTGCCCTTGCTCGGATACATCCGTGAAGCCGCATCGGCCCCCGCTACTCTCTTGGGCATCGAGGCGGAGCGCGGAGGAATAGGTGGCGCAGGACTGGGCGGCCGTTGCGCAGGCGATCAGCCGGCGCGTGACAGAGCTCGGCATCAATCAGGCCGAGTTGATTGAGCGCTCGCGGGTGTCGAAGGCAACGGTCGGCGAGCTTTACCACAATTCCGCTCAGCGTCGGCGCAGCGCCCGCACGTTGGAAGCGCTGTCGATGGCGCTCGATTGGCACCCACAGCACCTGATCGCGGTACTGAAGGGCCAGCGTGTCCCGGATATCGGCGAACCGGTGAGCCGTTCTGATGACGATGTCCCGGGACGGCTGGCCGCGATTGAATATCGTCTTGCGCAAATAGAGACACAGCTCGGCGCCCTTGGCGAGTTGAGTGACCGGCTCGGCGAGATCAACGCCAATGTCGAAGCGGTGATCAGATGTGTTGACTCGAACCGGGAAAGAGTGAGGGATTGAGGGTTGCTGGTGGCCGCTCTTCATGCCAACAAGTCAATGACGAATCAGCCGCGCCAACCATGCATCGACGATGCATTGCTAGTGCGCTTCCAGTGCGTATGTAGTGCACCTCGCGGTCTTCGAGACTGTTTCTGATGGAGCCGGTGCAGCTGTGGACGGGTCGCACTGCGTGCGCGCTGCAAGCCGCGCTACGGATGACCAATGAGTCGTTTGCCGCGCATCTGGGTACTGCGGTCAGGACGGTCGCAACGTGGCACCAGAAGCCGGACCGGGTACCCAGCGCCGAGATGCAGCAAGCGTTGGATACCACCTTGGAGCGCGCCGGAGAGGGAGCCCAAGTGCGCTTCGCCAGGAATGCCGCCGACATGCCATCCGAGGGTCCAACTCACGCCGCTGAGGACGCGACTGCGACAACAGTGGTGGAGGACCTGACAGCCACTTCCTCATCTGCGATCATGGCCGGAACGGATGAGGATAGGGCGAACAGGAGCTTCATGGGCTGGTTGCAGGTGGCGCACTCCGCATCGGCGCCGCCGGATGGTTCGGACGTGGGACAGATCATTCGCTGGTACCGCACGTACGAGGGGCTGACCCAGCAGGACGCGGCTGTCCGCCTGAACACCACGCAGTCACGGCTGTCCAAGCTGGAGAAAGGCACCCAGGCCCTGCGAGACGTCACCGAGCTGCGTCACATTGCCAGGCAACTCGGTATCCCGCCGGAGCGGCTTGGCGTGCTGCCGGATCAGTCGGCGGACGCGCGCCCGTTCGCTTCGCACGTCAGCGACCGGCCGGGCACGGTCCGCGACAGTCAGGAACGCTGGCGGGACGTCCGGTGCCAGCTCAACGCCCACCGGGCGGTTCTGGGTGATCTGGCCGCCGAGCTGTATCCGGCGCAGCAGCGGATCCCCGGAACGACCGTCCTCACCTCGGCGGGCTGGGTGCCGGAGGGCCCGGTAGATTTGGCTGACATCGACCTGGTGTGGCGCGCCGAAGCGCCGACGCCACAGCTGCAAGGCCAGGTCTCACAATCAGCAGGCGCCCGGCCTCTGATGGCCAGCGGTGAGCGTTATGATCGCTACTCCCGCGCGCTCCGCGACCTTGCCCGGCCCAGACTGCTTGACAATCGTGTCAGCTATCGACTGCTGGACGTGGAATGGACCGGTTCTCGGGGAATGCTGGGTTTCAACTACACGAGCTACTTCGACGTTCTTGATGTAGGTGAAGCATTAGGACACGAGTTCGCGCAAGGATGGCTCACGGCGGGCCGAAAGCGCCCGAGTTTCGCGGAACTGCCGTTCCGCCGGAGTATCGTCGACCCGTTTGATCTGTCCGCGCGGCCGATGCTGCCCAGTATCAATACGTTGACGATCCGGCGCGACTCCATTGAAGGCCACCGCATGTATTTGCATCACCGGGACGCCAACGCGGTGGCCGCCGCAGGAGGCATGTACCACGTGGCGCCCGCGGGCGTTTTCCAGCCCGCGGCCCTCGCGCCGGCCCATCAAACCAATGACTTCTCTTTATGGCGTAACATTCAGCGCGAGTTCTCCGAGGAGTTCCTCGGCAACTGCGAGCACGACGGCAACAGTATCGACCCCATCGACTACGACACCGACGAGCCATTCGCGTCCTTCGAGCGAGCCCGCCAGGCCGGTGACTTCCGCGTCTTCGCCTGCGCCATGGTGTGCGAGCCACTCACCCTGTGGGTAGAGCTGCTGACGGTCGCGGTCATCGAGGCACCCGTATTCGATGCGCTGTTCTCCGGAATGGTCGCCCTGAACGAGGAAGGCGCCGCCGTCAGCACCGAGGCCGGCCGTCCCACCGTGGGAATCCCCTTTACCGAGACGACCCGCGAGCGGCTGCACACCGAACCATTGTCCCCGATCTCCCGCGCCTGCATTGAGCTGGCGTGGCAGTACCGGCATCAGCTCCTCGGCCGATGAAAGTCCTGGTCACCGGAGCCGGCGGATTCGTCGGCTACGCGGTGGCCGCGCTGCTCGTCGAACAGGGGCACGAGGTGACAGGACTGACCCGCTCCGGGGCGTCCGCGCTGCCCAAGGGCGTCCAGCGGCTCGAAGGCGACCTACACACGCCCGAGACCCTGCCAAGAGCGTTCACCGGCGTCGACGGAGTGTGCCACCTGGCCGGGCTGGCCAAGGTGCGCGAGTCGCGGACCGATCCCCTCGGCTACTGGCGCACCAACGTCGGCGGCACCCTAACCATCCTCGACAGGCTGGCCGGCGGCCGGGCCGGGCGACTGGTTCTCGCCTCCACCTGCACCGTGTACGGCGAGCAGGCCGAGCAACCGATCAGCGAGACCGCGGCCGTCTCGCCGAGCAGCCCGTACGGCACTAGCAAGCTCGCCGCCGACCAGGCAGCCGCGGACCTCGCCGCTACCGGAGCGATCGGCGCCATCAGCCTGCGCGCCTTCAACGTGGCCGGAGCCCTGCCCGGACACCCCGACCGCGACACGACCCGGCTCATTCCCCAACTCCTGGCCGTCCAGCAGGGCCGGGC
>JBOHFU010000381.1:0-4187 GCA_050699675.1 Pseudonocardiaceae bacterium | reverse complement strand
GCGGGATGTACCACATGAGCGCCCGTCCCCAGCGCGTCGTATTGCACCAGCAGCTCGGATCGCAGTTGCAGGTCCAGTCGAACGGGTTGTGGATCTTCTCGCGCAGGCTGCGTCCCATCTACGAACCCTCACCGCCCGGACTTAGGCGGCGACCTGCTTGGGTGGACAGGCCGAGTCCGCGTACGAGCAGAACACACAACAGTCGCCTGAAAGCGGCCGCAGTAACTCGCCACATCCCTCGCAGCGGTGGATGTGCTGGCAGGCGTCGGTCGGCATTGTCTCGACCTTGGCAAAGCCGCACTTCGGGCAAGTGATCCTCGCCTCGGTCACCATCTCGGCCATGCCCGAAGCGTACCGGCGGAGTTTCGTCAAACCCTCTAGCGCGCCTGCTCGCTCGAACGGACGACGTACCCTGCGTCGTCGATCTTCCGGCGTAGGGGTTCTTCGTCGAGCCCTTCACCGTGGACGGTAACGGTCCGCTCGACGAGGTCGACGTTCACCTGATGGATGTTGCCCAGGTCGTGGAGGGCGCGCTCGATCGTTGCCTTGCAGTGCCCGCAGCTCATCCCGAGAACCGTGAACGCGAGCTGCTCGTCAGGCATGCTCGCTCATCGGCTCGTCCATCATCCGCAGCATCGGCAGGCCACCCGTGCGCACGAAGCGCCAGAGAAGGACTGCGGCCAGCCCCAGGAAGATGATGTTGAGGATGGTCGTGTAGTTCCACGTGACGCTCGCCTCCACGACCTTGGCGGTTCGCTCCTCGGGTACGAGTCCGACTCCCTGGAAGACGAGCTCGACGACGAGCGCGGCGCCGACCATCGCCGCGTAGAACGTGGCGAGGAGGAAGCCGGCGACCTTGAGGCCGTAGTACTTGCGGTAGATGTTGAGGATCGGCAGCACGATCAGGTCGGCGAAGATGAAGGCGATCACGCCGCCGAAGCTGATCCCGGCGTTCCAGAGGACGGCGGCGAGCGGGACGTTTCCGATCGAGCAGACGAAGGAGATGACGGCGACCACCGGCCCCACGAGTGGTCCCCAGAACTTCGCGAATGTCTCGTTCCCCTCGAAGAAGAACGCCTCCCAGAAGCCGTTTGGGACCCAGGCGGCGAGCGCACCGGCGATGAGCAGGCCGCCGAAGATGTCCTTCCAGATGGCGGCCCAGTCCATGACGAAGGAATGGCTGACGGCGGTGAAGCCCTTCGGCGAGCGGAGGCGCTGCCAGATCGTTCCGCCCCTCACCGACATGTCCATCTCGGCGTGCCCTTCCATCGAACCGACGAGTCCGCGCTCGGCCTGCTCTCGTGCCTGCCGGACGAGCCGTCCGTGAGGAAGCGGCGGAAGAGCAGCGCGAGGATGACGATCATGAGCGGGCCGCCGACGAACTCGGCGAGCGTGAACTGCCAGCCGAGCAGGATCGCCATCACGATCCCGAGCTCGATCACCAGGTTGGTGGCCGCGAACTCGAACACCATCGCCGAGGTGAAGTCGCCGCCCTTGCGGAAGACCGAGCGCGCCATCGCGACCGCCGCGTAGGAACAGGAGGAGGCGGCACCGAGGCCGCAGGCGATGCCGAGTGAGCGGGGCGAGTCGTCGGGCAGAAGGCGACGCATCTCGGCCTTGGATACGACGGCCTGCACCGCGGCCGAGATCGCGAAACCGAGGATGAGCGCCCAGAGAATCTCCCAGAACATCCCGAAGGCGAAGCTGAGTGCGTCGACGAGCTCGGAGGCGATGTCGGCAAGCACGATCGGCATCGGAGACCCCTACCCGTCTAGCGCGAGTCGGATGTCGTGGGCCAGGTTCTCCATCGTCAGGTCGGCGCCGGCGTGGAGAGTCGTGACCCAGACCCCGTCGCGGTCGTAGATGCGCACGGGCGCCGAGTGGAGCGTGTCGATGCCCGTGTCAACAGAGGCAGCGATCTGGAACCTCTCCCACAGGGGCCGAAGCCGCTTGATCGGCGCGACCAGGTAGCGCAGCTTCCCCACGGCGCGGTTCTTCTCGAGGAAGCTAGCCACCGCCTCGGGCGTGTCCTCCCCGGGGTCGGTGCTGATCGCGATCGCGACGACCTGCGCTTGTTCCTCAGGCCCGAGGCGCTCGAGCGTGCGCGCGATCTGCGAGGCGATGATGGGGCAGGCCTCGGTGCACTGCGAGTCGAGGAACGTGAGCAGCACGACCTTCCCCTCCAGCTCGTGCGAGGAGACGCTCTCGCCCGTGTAGTCGGGGAGCGTGAAGTCAGGGAGCTCTATCTGGGTTGGTGGCTGGCTACCGCGGTACTCGCCGGCCGCGCCGTCCGTGCGGAGAAGGAGCATGGCCGCTGCCGCCGCCCCGGCCAGCGCGAGCGCGCCGAGGCCGACTCCAATCAGGAGACGGATCCGAGGCCGCCTCATTCGCCTTGCGCCTCGCCGTCGATTGCGGCGGCGATGCCGACCTCGAGCTCGTCCTCGGAGATTTCTCCCACCCAGTGGGAGATCACACGCCCTTGCCGATCGAGGAAGTACGTCTCGGGGAGGCCGGTCAGCCCGTAGTCGCTGTAGGTGGAGTCGCCTCCGTCTCGGACGGAGACGTAGTTCGTCTCGTAGCGCTCGAGGAAGCGCCGCGCGTCGCTCTTGAAGTCCTGCACGTCCATCCCGAGAAAGACGACCTTCCCCGCGTGCGCCTCTGCGGAGGAGGTCAGGCGTGGCGCTTCCGCCTTGCAGGGATCGCACCAGGAGGCCCAGAAGTTCATGACCACCGGGTAGCCGCGCAGCTCACGGAGGGAGAGGCGTTCATCGGCAAGCGTGCCCCGCAGCTTCGCCGGCCACGTCTCCGCCTGCGGCCAGATAACGGCGAGCTCGAAGTCCGGCGCGGGCGGCTTCGAGCCGGCCTTGACCTCGGAGACCAGGTGTGGTCCCGCCCCCGTCGCGAGCGTCCGTTCCACGAGGAGCCCGAGCAGGACGGCCACAACGACGAGCGCGCTCGCTTGGAACGAGAGGCGCAGCCACGAGCGTCGTTTCGACCGCTCAGGAGTCGGGGCGCTGCTCATCTAGCTGACCTCTCGCCACGACTCGCCGCGATCCTGCGTGCGGTAGAGCGTTCGGTCGAACCCGACCACGTAGCCGATGTCGGGGTCGCTTGCCGACCAGGCAACGGGTCCGGCGCCCTCAGCGATCTCGAGGACCTGCTGCCAGCTCGCGCCACCGTCGTTCGAGCGGAGGATGCCCGCCCCGGCGGCGATAGCCACCGTCGGATCGTCGGGATTGATCGCCAGGCCCATGACGGCTGTGGGGGCGGCAACCCGCCAGTCCTGACCCTCGTTCTCGCTTGCGAGCAGGCCCTGCTGCATGTCGCCGGCAAGCAGGCGCCCCTCGGGCGCGACGGCGAGCGCCATCACGTTGCCGCCGATTTCATCCGAGGCGAGCTCGAAGCTCGCCCCGCCGTCCGTCGAGCGGTACAGCCCCTCCCCGGCGACCGCCGCCCAGAGCGTCTGGTCGCGCGGGTCGACGGCAAAGCCGTGGACGTCGAGGCTCGGCAGCCCGTCGGGGCGGACGGCGGTCCAACTCTGGCCGCCGTCGCTGCTCTTGGCGAGGACGTTGTGCCCGGCCGTCCAGACCGTCTCACCCTCGCTGCGGGCGAGGTTCATCGCGTCCTGGCCCTCCAGGGCGACCTGGTTCCAGTTCAGACCGCCGTCGGTCGACTCGTAGAGGCCCGCGTGCGTCCCGAGCAGGATGTGCTGAGGATCCCCGGGTGCGACGAGCAGTGAATGGTAGTCCGACGTGTTCGGCAGCCCGCCGGCGGCGACAGCGGGCCCTTCGCTTCCGCTCTGGGCCTTGTCTTTGCCAAGCAGGAAGGCGCCTCCCGCCAGGGCGGCGATGAACAGCGCCCCGCCAAGGGCATAAGCCCAGCTGGGGAGGCGCCCCGTCTCCTGCCGCTTCTTCGGCGCCTGCGCGGGCCGCGCCCGCGCCGGACGTCGCCGAGTCTTCGTCTTTGCCATCTGCGTGATCCCTCCTATGGACGTGGACGGGCCGGCCGCTGGCGCATGCCAGCGTCAGGCGGCCCTCAGAGGAGGAAGCGTTGAAGCAGTGCCGGCGAAGGAGCACGCGCTCGCGCTCGCGGCGCGCTTGCGAGCACCGCCGAGGCGAGCGCGACGAGCGCGAGGAGCGACCAGACCTCAACCAGCGCCGGCAGAGCGGAGGCCGAGCCGAGCGTTC
>JBOHFU010000380.1:0-4188 GCA_050699675.1 Pseudonocardiaceae bacterium | reverse complement strand
TGTAGGCCGTTGACCAGCGCCGATCGGGTAGCTACCGAGTCGCCTACCGCATCGAATCCGATTGCGTCTGAAGCGGCCTCGGGTAGCACCTCGGCGGCGTGCTCCCGCCGCCACGGACGGCGGGACTCATCGATCGCAGCCCGCACCAGCGTGCGTCGAACGTAGGCGTCCAGGGCACCCTTGTCCCGGATCTTGGACCATCGCCGGTGCAGCGCCACGAACGCGGCCTGCGCGAGGTCGTCCGCGCGGTGCCAATCGCCACAGATCAGGTAGGCGGTTCGCCGCACGGCATCACGCCGCGCCGCGAAATAGTCCGCGAACTCCTGCTCGTCGCGCTGGTCCACTCGGACCTCTCGTCGTCTGCCAGTACTTGTATCGACGGAGCGCGGGCCGGACATGGTTGCCCGCGAGCGCCACTCCCCCGGTGTGTCGGGCTTTGGGGCGCACCGTTCAGCGCCGGATCCCGGCTCTGGCGGCGAGCCTACCGATCGTGATCCTCGCCCGCGGCGCCTCCGGAGCCCTGATACTCGCCCTGAGCACGGTGGCAGACCCCGGTGACGAGGTTGTCTTCCTGAGCCCGCCGTGGTTCTTCTACGAGGCGATGATCCTCGCCAGCGGCGCCACGCCCGTCCGCGTCCGGCTCGAACCTCCGGCCTTCGACCTGGACGTCGGCGCCATCGTCGCGGCACTGGGACCACGGACCCGAGCCGTCATCGTCAACACCCCGCACAACCCCACGGGACGGATCTACCCGGCGGCCGACCTTCGGCGGCTGGCGGAGGGGTTAGCCGAAACGGCCGGGCGTTACGGACGTCCCATTTGGGTGATTTCCGACGAAGCGTACAGCCGCATCCGCTTCGACGGCCGCAGCTTCCCCAGCCCTGGCCTCTTCCATCCGTATTCGATGCTCGCCCACACCTACAGCAAGAGCGCGCTGGCACCGGGGCAACAGCTCGGTTTCCTGGCGTTGGCACCCGGCCTGCCGGAGGCCGAGGTCGTGCGCAGAGCCCTGCTCAGCGTCTTTGCCTCCGGGCTGATGATGCCGGACGTGATCATGCAGTACGCCCTGCCCGATATCGACGGCCTTCTCATCGACGTTGCGGCGATCGAACGCCGCCGCGACCGGATGGTGGCCGTATTGCGGGAACAGGGCTACGAGGTGGGCGTTCCCGAGGGACGTTCTATGTGCTGCCGCGGGCGCCATTGGGCGATGACCGCGCTTTTTGCGCGCTTCTCGCCGAGGAGGGAGTGGTCGTCCTGCCCGGTCATGTCGTCGAGCTGCCGGGCTACTTCCGCATCTCGCTGACGGCGACCGACGAGATGGTGGAACGGTCGCTTCCGGTCTTCGCCCGCGCCATCGAACGAGCCAGGTCCGGGCACGCGCTTCCGGCAGCGCCTGCCTGATGTTCACGCGGGGGCTGAGGCGGGTCTCAGTCGCTGGAGGCGGCCGGGGCGGCCCGGCCGGCCTGCGCGAGCGCGTCGAGAACCATCTCCAACCAGCGCAGGCTGCGGCGGTAGCTCTCGGTGTCCTGGGCGGACGGCGCCGGTGGCAGCAGGCGTTCCGGTGCACCCGGGGTACTCACTCGACCGGAGACGTCCAGCACGACGTGCAGCGTCTCCAGCATCCAGCCCCACTCGGCGGCGGCCGGATAACCCTGGCCGGGGAGCTGGACCACGCCGCCGTGGCGGGGCAGGGTACCGAGCACCCGGGTCAGACTGTGCTCCAAGTCGTGCAGGACCCAGCCCTCCCAGACCTTGCGGACCGGACCGTTCTCCTCCGTGCCGCACCAGTAGTCCACGACGTAGGCCAGCCGACCGTCGATTGCGCCGGTGGGTACTGGCAGTCCGGTGAGCTGGGACAACGGATCTTCGGTGCAACCGCCGAGCTGCCAGCGCACCAGTTCGCGCAGCCAAGACCACTGTTCACGCAGGAAGCGGACGCCTTCCGGCGACAGCGACAGCAGCAGTTCGTCGCCTTGGCGGTCGCATATGACCATCGTCTTGCTCGGCCTCCACTTCTTCCGCAGTGATCGTCCGGGAGGTTATCGCGTTACCCCCTTGTCAGGAGCCCAAGACTCTCGGCGCGTCGCGCGCAGACCGATATCGCCGCGGTAATGCGCACCCGGTAGATGCACCTGTTCGACGCGCTGGTAGGCATGCTCCCGCGCGGCAGCGAGATCGACGCCCGTGCCGACCACCGTGAGCACCCGCCCACCGGCCGACACGACGGCGCCGTCGTCGCGGCGGCGGGTGCCCGCGTGCAACACCCCCGCACCATTCGCTCCGGTGATCACGTCTCCGGTTCGCGGGATGCCGGGGTATCCCTCGGCGGCCAGCACGACGGCGACCGCCGCCCCCGGATCCCAGCGCAGCGGCGGCTGCTGGGACAACATACCCGTAGCGGTGGCATGGAGCAGCCCGGCCAGTGGTGTGCGCAGCAACGCCAGCACGGCCTGGGTCTCCGGGTCGCCGAAGCGGCAGTTGAACTCGATCACCTGCGGACCGTCGGCGGTAAGTGCCAGGCCGGCATAGAGCAACCCCGAGAACGGGACACCACGCCGGTCCAGCTCGTCGACCACCGGTTGCACAATCCGCGCCACGACATCGGTGACCAGCGATTCCGGAGCCCAGGGCAGCGGGGCATAGGCACCCATCCCGCCGGTGTTCGGGCCGACGTCCCCTTCGCCGACCCGCTTGAAGTCCTGGGCGGGTAGTAGCGGCACCACAGCACCGGAATCGACCAGGCAGAACAGCGAGACCTCCGGACCGTCCAGGTAGGACTCCAGCAGTACCGGGTGGCCGCTGTCGAGCAGGGTCAGCGCGTACACCCTGGCCACCTCTAGGTCTTCGGTGACCACGACCCCCTTGCCTGCGGCCGGCCGGTCGTCCTTGACCACCCATGGTGGTCCGAAGTGATGCAGCGCAGCGTCCAGCCGAGCCGGGTTATCCACCAGCTCGTTGCGCGCGGTGGGCACCCCCGCGACGGCCATCACGTCCTTGGCGAACGCCTTGGATCCCTCGATCTGCGCCGCGCCGGCGGACGGGCCGAAGCAGGCGATCCCGGCCGCGCGCACCGCGTCGGCGGCGCCGGCCACCAGCGGGACCTCAGGGCCGATCACCACCAGGTCGGCTGACCAGGACGTCGCCAGTTGCGCGACCGCCGCCGGATCGGTGACGTCCACACCGTGCTGCTGCGTGAGCGCCGCGGTGCCGGCATTACCCGGCGCGCAGGCCAGCGCGGTGACCGAGGGGTCGCTGGACAGGGCCAGCACCAGGGCATGCTCGCGGGCGCCGGCGCCGATGACGAGGACTCGCACCTGCGCAGGGTACGGGCGCCCGTTACCCTCGAAACCTCCCGGTCCAGGGGAAACAACCAGGTCAAGCGCCATTACAGTCGGTAGGCTAGCGGAGCGTTAGGTAGATCAGTGCTGCTAGGAAAAGCGAGATGAGCGGTTCGGCCCGGCCTTTCTCGCGGGCGGAGCTGGCCCGCGCCTGGACCGATGCGGTGCTCCCGACCGCTGAGGTACCGCTACAGCGCGAGTGGGCCGAGGAATGCCTTCGTGATCAGCTCAACCACCTGATGGACGCGCTCGGGCAGTCGCAGTTCTCCCCGGAATCCGCGGCGGAAGTCGGCGCCAAGCTCGTGGTGCGAGGCTTCACCGGTGCGCAGAGCCTGGGCCGCACCGTGGAAATCCTCGCCCACGCCCTGCTCGGACAGCCCGAGTTGGGCACCGTCGACGGGCTGTCCGGCAAAGTAGCGTCCCTGCTCGGCGCGCTGGTCGCCGGATACACCACGGCGCTGCGCCGTCGCGTCGTCGAGCAGGACGAGGACCGGTTCCGGGAGGTATTCGACTCTGCCCCGGTGGGCATAGTGATCAGCCAGCTGGACGGCACCATCATCCAGACCAATGGTGCGCTGACCGAAATACTGCGCTACTCGCCCGCCGAGCTCGCTGTCCGCGAGGTCAGCGAACTCTTCCATCCCGACGATGCGACGCTGCTGCACGCCGCGTACCAGGCGCTGCGCGACGGCAAGCGGGAACGTTTCCAAAATCGGGTCAAGCTCCTCGCCGCGAACGGGGACACCACCTGGGTCGCGCTGACCGTGACGGTGCTGTGCGACGCGGCGGGCAGCCCGACGCACCACGTCACGATGGTCGAGGACTTCACCGACCGGCAGCTGCTCGA
>JBOHFU010000379.1:0-4199 GCA_050699675.1 Pseudonocardiaceae bacterium | reverse complement strand
GAACAGGCTCAAGGGTGTGTACTACGAAGAACCCGCCGAGATCGACGAGTACCGGCAGACACTGACCCGCCTGCAGGCCCAGGCCCTCACCCCGGCAGACTCCCCACTCGTGATCACCCGCATCGCAGAGGAGACAACATGAACCACGCGGACACCATGTCCGCTCTCGCGGACCCTTCCGGGTGGAAGACATCCACCCGAACCTCCCAAGGCGAAAACTGTGTTGAGGTCACCACCGCCGTACCCGGCTGGATCGGTGTCCGCGACACCAAAAATCGCACCGCCGGGCTGCTGACGTTCAACCGGCAGCAGTGGGACACATTCCTCCACGCAATCAACGAGGGACAATTCGGCCAAGCAAGATGACACCACCGCAGTTCGCCTGCACTCGGTGCGGCTGCCAAGACCGGCGACGAACGACGGTGTCCTGGCCGATCCGGGCCAAAAGGTTCCATTTGGCGGCGTGCGGCGCTGCTTGCTGCGCGGGGACCGTGGAGCAGTTCGAGGCCAGCCGCTGCCTTCGCACCCCTTCCGATCCTGGGGCCGACTCGCTGCCGGCCCACACCTCTAGCCCAGCAGCCATGACCACCCGCAGTGATGGGCCCCGCGGTTTCCGGACTCGGCAGCCGGGGGAACTGGCAGGTCTGATCCAGGCGATCACCCGCTCCCAGCCTCCTACCCGCTCCACGGCCTCGAACTCGTGATGCTCCGGGTCGGTCTGGGCAGGTTGCGCCAATAGGTCGGCCAGCATCCCGCCCGGGAGGTACTCAGACCAGCGCACCGGCTGCGCGGCGCCGGGCCGGTCCTCGATCAGGTCGTCGATGACCTCCTCGGGTGGCGGGATGACCGGTGGCGGCGGCCACTCCAGGCGACTAGAATCGAACGCATGTTCGACTATGGTCCGGACTGAGTGGCGGGGCAACATCGGCGTGTCGTGGGCGCCTCACCTAACTGGGGATTCGGCCCAGTCCGCGGCGTGCGGGTACGAGGCGTCAGAAACGTCGGGGGGCCAGGTTAGGGTGACTCGGGTCCGTGACGGTTCGCGTACGGATGACTGCATGGCGTGATCAGCGTGATCAAGGGAGGTCGAGATCCCGGTGCCCGGCGACTCGTTCGTTCACCTTCACACGCACACCGAGTTTTCCATGCTCGACGGGGCGGCACGGTTGGACGACCTGTTCGCCGAATGCGCCCGGATGGGCATGCCCGCCCTGGCGATGACTGACCACGGCAACGTCTTCGGTGCCTACGAGTTCTGGCGCAAGGCCAACGCCTACGGGGTCAAGCCGATCATCGGCATGGAGGGCTACCTCTCGCCCGGCTCTCGGCACGAGCGCAAGCGGGTGGTGCTGGCCGGCGGCGGCAACGACGCGGACAACCCGGGTGAGATGTACACCCACATGACGCTGCTCGCCGAGAACACCGAGGGCATGCACAACCTGTTCCGGCTCTCCAGCCTGGCCAGCCTGGAGGGCTACTACTACAAGCCCCGGATGGACCGCGAGCTGCTGGACACCTACGGCAAGGGGATCATCGCCACCACCGGCTGCCCCTCGGGCGAGGTGCAGCGGCTGCTGCAGCAGGACAAGTTCGATGCCGCCTGCCAGGCCGCCGCCGATTACCGGGACATCTTCGGTCCGGAGAACTTCTTCTGCGAGCTGATGGACCACGGCATTGAGATCGAGCGCCGGGTCCGCGATGACCTCGTCCGGCTCAAGAAGACCCTCGACCTGCCCGTGCTGGCCACCAACGACCTGCACTACACCTACGCCGAGGACGCCAAGCCGCACGAAGTGCTGCTGTGCGTGCAGACCGGCAAGACCATGTCGGATCCCAACCGGTTCACGTTCGACGCGCAGAACTTCTCCCTCAAGTCCCCGGCGGAGATGCGCGAGCAGTGGGACGGCGAGTTCCCGGAGGCCTGCGACAACACCCTACGCATAGCCGAACGGGTGCACGTGGAGTTCACCGAGGGCCGCGATCTGATGCCCCGGTTCCCCGTGCCGGCAGGGGAGAGCGAGGCCAGCTGGCTGGTCAAGGAAGTCGAGCGGGGCCTGCGGCAGCGCTTCCCGGGTGGCGTGCCCGACACCCATCGCAGCCAGGCCGAATATGAGGTCGGGGTGATCTGCCAGAAGGGCTATCCCGGCTACTTTCTGGTCACCGCCGACCTTGTCCGGTACGCCAAGGACAATGGCATCCGGGTGGGTCCCGGCCGCGGGTCAGCGGCGGGCTGCCTGGTGGCTTACGCGATGGGGATCACCGATCTCGACCCGATTCGCCACAAGCTGATCTTCGAGCGGTTCCTCAACCCGGAACGGCCCTCAGCCCCCGACATCGACATGGACTTCGACGAGCGCCGGCGCGGCGACATGATCCGCTACGTCACGGAGAAGTACGGCGAGGACCGCATCGCGCAGATCATCACTTACTCGACGATCAAAGCGAAGGCGGCGATCAAGGATTCCGCGCGGGTGCTCTACGGCCAGCCCGGTTACTCGGTAGCCGATCGGATCACCAAGGCGATGCCGGCGCCAGTGATGGGCAAAGACATCCCGCTGACCGGGATCTTCGATGCGAATCACCAGCGCTACGCCGAGGCCACCGAGGTCCGCGCGCTGTACGAGGCCGACCCGCAGATCAAAGAGATCATCGACACCGCCCGCGGGCTGGAGGGCCTCAAACGGCAGTGGGGCGTGCACGCGGCTGGTGTGATCATGTCCAGCGAGCCCTTGATCGACATCATCCCGATCCAGCGCAGGGACTCCGACGGCGCGATCATCACGCAGTTCGACATGGGCGCCTGCGAGACGCTCGGACTGCTCAAGATGGACTTCCTGGGGCTGCGCACCCTCACCGTCATCGACGACGCCCTACGCAACATCGAGCTCAACGGCAAGCCACCGCCGGACCTGGACACTCTAGAGCTCGACAACGCACAGGCCTACGAGCTGCTTGCCCGGGGGGACACCCTCGGAGTGTTCCAGCTCGACGGGGGCCCGGTGCGAGATCTGCTGCGCCGCATGGTGCCCACCACCTTCGAGGACATCTCCGCCGTGCTGGCGCTGTATCGGCCCGGTCCGATGGGTGCCAACGCGCACAACGACTACGCCGACCGCAAGAATGGCCGCCAGGAGGTGCGGCCCATTCATGCGGAGCTGGCCGAACCGCTGGCGGACATCTTGGACGAGACCTATGGGCTGATCGTCTACCAGGAGCAGGTCATGGCGATCGCCCAGCGGGTGGCCGGGTACTCACTGGGCAAAGCCGATCTGCTGCGCCGGGCGATGGGTAAGAAAAAGAAGGAGCTCCTCGACGAGGAGTACGAGGCCTTCTCCGGCGGGATGCGCGACGCCGGTTATTCGGCGGCCGCGATCAAGACGCTGTGGGACATTCTGCTCCCGTTCTCCGACTACGCCTTCAACCGCGCGCATACCGCGGGGTACGGGCTGCTTTCTTATTGGACCGCTTACCTGAAGGCCAATCATCGTTCGGAGTACATGGCGGCGCTGCTGACCAGCGTGGGCGACGACAAGGACAAAGCCGGCGTCTACCTCGCCGAGTGCCGCAAGATGGGCATCACCGTGCTGCCGCCGGATGTGAATTCCTCGGAACGGGCCTTCACCGCGGTCGGCGGTGACATCCGGTTCGGTCTCGGCGCCATCCGCAACGTCGGTGGCAACGTCGTCGATGCGATCACCCGGGCACGTGCGGAGAAGGGTGCCTATACCGGTTTCTCCGATTTTCTTCGCAAGGTGGACGCGGTGGCCTGCAACCGGAAGGTCGTCGAGTCGCTGGTCAAGGCCGGCGCATTCGACTCGCTGGGCCACCCCCGCAAAGGCCTGCACGTGGTGCACGGCGAGGCGATCGACGCGGTCATGGAGACCAAGCGGGCCGAGGCGATCGGACAGTTCGACCTGTTCGGCAGCCAGCCCGGCGATGGTGGCGGTGCTGGACTGTTCGATGTGCCGGTGCCCCCTGACCAGTGGGACACCAAACACCAGCTCGCGCTGGAGCGGGAGATGCTCGGTCTCTACGTGTCCGGGCACCCGCTGCGCGGGGTGGAGCACATCCTGGCCCGCCAGTCCGACACCCCGATCGCGTCGATCCTGGACGGCACCGTCGCCGACGGCGCCCAGGTGATCGTCGGGGGGATCCTCGCGAGCGTGACCCGGCGGGTGAATCGCAACGGCGAGCCGTGG
>JBOHFU010000378.1:0-4213 GCA_050699675.1 Pseudonocardiaceae bacterium | reverse complement strand
GCACGCGCCGAAGCTCGCGGGTGGCGCCGGTCGAGGCGGACGTGGCAAGGCTTGCGTAGGCTTGCAGAGCGACGGATACGGGCCGGTCGCGGTTGATGGGTTCCCATGGCCGGTCGCGGGCTTCCATGAGCTGTTGTCGCTTCGTCAGTTCCTCAGGGTTGACGAGCAGCTCGATGGTGCGGGCGGGGATGTCGAGGGTGATCAGGTCGCCGTCTTCGACGAGACCGATCAGCCCGCCCGCGGCGGCTTCAGGGCTGACATGGCCGACGGACAGCCCGCTGCTGCCGCCGGAGAATCGTCCGTCGGTGAGCATCGCGCAGCTCGTGGCGAGCCCTCGTCCGCTGAGGAAGGAACTGGGGTGGAGCATTTCTTGCATGCCCGGGCCGCCGGCCGGACCTTCGTAGCGGATGACGATGACGTCACCCGCGATCACCTGGCGGTTCAGGATTCCCTCTACCGCAGCCTCCTCGCTTTCGTACACCCGCGCTGGTCCGGTGAACGTGAACAGCGCGGGGTCGACGCCGGCGCTTTTCACAATGGCGCCGTCAGGAGCGAGATTGCCGGTGAGCACGGCCAGCCCACCGTCGGCGCTGTAGGCGCTGTCGACAGCGCGGATGCAGCCATTCTTGCTGTCCACATCCAAGGATGCCCAGCTGTTGGTTGAGCTGAACGGCTCGACGGTTCGGACCCCGCCGGGAGCGGCTCGAAAACGCTGCAGAGCCGCGGGCGCAGGGCGGTGCTGGCGGATGTCCCACGCCGAGAGCGCCGCGGTAAGGGAAGAGCTGTGCACGCTGACGACATCCCGGTTCAGCAGTCCAGCCCGGTCCAGCTCGCCCATGAGTGCGGGCACACCGCCGGCGCGGTGCAGATCCTCCATGTGGTAAGCGCTGCTCGGGGCCATTTTGCACAGGCACGGGACGCGGCGGCTAATGGCGTCGATCTCGGCGAGGGTGAAAGCGATGTCGCCCTCGATCGCAGCGGCCAGCAGGTGCAGCACCGTATTGGTCGAGCCACCCATGGCGATGTCCACGGTGATCGCGTTGGCGAAGCTGTCAGCGTTGGCGATGCTGCGGGGCAACGCGCCGGCGTCGTCTTCGTCATACCAGCGTCGGGCGAGTTCGACGACGACCTGTCCGGCTTGCTCAAAAAGATGCCGCCGGGCAGCTGAGGTCGCGAGCAGGCTTCCGTTGCCGGGTAAAGAGAGACCAAGGGCTTCGGTGAGGCAGTTCATCGAGTTCGCGGTGAACATGCCCGAGCAGGACCCACAGGTCGGACAAGCTGCCTGCTCGATCGTCTCGAGATCGGCATCGCTGATGCTGTCATCGGCGCTGCCCGCGATCGCACTGATGAGGTCGAGCCCGGTGCGGACCACACCGTCAGACACGACTGCGCGACCGGATTCCATCGGGCCACCGGAAACGAACACGGTCGGGATGTTCAGGCGCATTGCGGCCAGGAGCATCCCCGGTGTGATCTTGTCACAGTTGGAGATACACACCAACGCGTCGGCGCAGTGGGCGTTCACCATGTATTCCACGGAGTCCGCGATGAGTTCCCGGCTTGGCAGGGAGTACAGCATCCCACCATGACCCATCGCAATACCGTCATCGATCGCGATGGTGCTGAACTCCCTGCCCACCCCGCCGGCCTGGGAAACGGACCCGGCGACGATGCGCCCAACGTCGCGCAGGTGCACGTGACCCGGCACGAACTGGGTGAAGCTGTTGGCGATCGCGACGATGGGTTTGCCAAAGTCACTGTCGGTCATGCCGGTGGCGCGCCACAACGCGCGCGCCCCGGCCATGTTTCGACCGAAGGTGGTGGTACGAGATCTCAGCGGCGGCATCGGTTCCCCTTCGATGGCCCCCCGGTCATCCTGTCGTGCATCACCTTGACCGCTCGGCTTCCATACCACCAAGATGCACTTAATCCTAGTAGTGGCAGTACTAGGTGTGACGGAACGTCACGAGGAGGTCTACTGGGTACAAAGGCGGAACGACGCGCTGAACTCGCCGGATTTCTCAAAGCTCATCGCCAGCAGGTCGATCGCAGCGAGCTGGCGCTACCCCCTGGAACACGGGAACGGACCGCTGGTCTGCGTCGGGAGGAAGTGGCGGTCCTGTCCGGAGTGAGCGTCACGTGGTACACCTGGCTTGAGCAAGCCCGCGATATCCGACCATCACGGCAGGTGTTGGAAGCAGTTGCCCGCACCCTGCGCCTGACCGTCCGGGAACAGGCCTACGTCTTGGAGCTTGCGGGATATTCTGCAACTCACCTCGACGATCCACCGATCGTTCGCGCGGCCCCGCCGCACATACAGCACCTCCTTGACGCCCTAGCTGCATATCCGGCCTACGCCATCGCGCCTGACTGGGGGATCTCCGGGTGGAACCACGCCTACGAAGCCCTATATCCGAACGTCGCGACGGTGCCAGCGCAACAACGGAACCTGCTGTGGCTTGTCTTCACCGACCCCTACGTTCGAGAGCTGCTACCAAACTGGGAAACCGACAGCCGGCACTTCCTCGCCCAGTTTCGAGCCGAAGCCGGTGCCCGGCTGGGAGATCCCGCCTTCTCCTCCCTCGTCAGCCGCCTGCTCGACGTCAGCGACACGTTCCGCGGGTGGTGGGAAAGCCACGCCATCGAGCCGTTCACCTCACGCGAGAGGTGGTTCCATCACCCCCTCGTCGGTGATCTTCAGCTCGAACATCACCGACTGGCTCCCTCGGACCAACCCGACCTCCACGTCATCATCTACACCCCGGTCAATCCCGAAACCACCAGCCGACTTCGGCAACTGCTCACATGCGGCTGAACACCTTCGAGTCCCGGAAGACTGGTTCGGTGAACAGTTCCGGTGATGGGGGGCTCTGCGGGACGGCCGTTTCGGCTGCTGTGGACCGCGCGCACCGTGTCGTTCCTTGGCGACGCGCTGAGCCTGGTGGCGCTCATGCTCCACGTCGCCGAGACGACGGGCCAGGCGCTGGCGGTGGCGACGCTGCTGCTGGTCGGTGACTTCGCCCCTGCCCTGCTCGGCCCGCTGACCGGCACGATCAGCGACCGCTTCGACCTCAAACGGGTCATGGTCGGCTGCGAACTCGCCCAAGCCGGCCTGATGGTCGTGATCGCGCTGTGGCTGCCCTCCTTACCGCTACTGCTCGTCCTGGTCGCACTGCGCGCGATCGCCGGGCAGATCTTCCAGCCGGCATCACGCGCCGCGGTCCCGGCCGTGGTGGGTGATCGGGACCTGGAGCGCGCCAACGCCGCGATCGGGATCGGCACCAACGGCGGCGAAGCACTCGGCCCGCTGCTCGCCGCGCTGCTGGTGCCCATCCTGGACACCCGCGGCGTCCTGCTGCTGGACGCCGCCACCTTTCTCGCCTCAGCGGCCCTGCTCACGTTCCTGCCGTCCCTGACACGAGACTCGCCCACCGGCACCACGCGGGGAACCTTCCTGGACGACACCGTGGCCGGGCTGCGCTACATCTGGGCCACCCCGATGATCCGGGCGATCAGCCTCGGCTTCTTCGCGATCGTCGCGTTCAACGGCATCGACGACGTCGCACTGGTGTTCCTGGCCACCGACACCCTCGGCGGCGGCGACTCCGCGGTCGGGCTGCTGCTGGCCGCGGTCGGCATCGGACTGTTCCTCGGATACGCACTGCTCGCCCGGCCGCACCGCCCGATCGCAATGGGGGCGCTGCTGCTGGCCGGCTTCGCCATCAGCAGCGCCGGGAACCTCCTGACCGGGCTGGCCTGGGCCGTCGCCGCCGCCTTCGTCGTGCAGACCATCCGCGGGCTGGGCATCGCCGCGATGGACGTCGCGGTGAACACCCTGCTGCAGCGCAACGTGCCCCGCGACCTGCTCGGCCGCGTCTTCGGCAGCCTCTACGGCGCCATCGGGATCGCCGCCGCCCTGGCCTACCTCCTCGGCGGACTACTCATCGACCTCACCAGCCCGCGCACCGCATTCCTCGCCGGCGGCACCGGCGGGCTGCTCGCCACCCTCGCCGTCGCAGCAGCGTTGCACCACAGCGCCAGCAAGCCCTCGAACCAGTAGCACGGCCGCGTGGCAATCACGACAGGCGGTCAGCGGTACCCGGTGGTGTCGGGAGGTTTGCCGGCGTCTTGGACCTCGACGAGGTAGCGCCAGGCGTCTGGGGCGCTGCCGTCGACGTCGACGAACCCGTACTCCTGTGCGAGCTGCCCCGAG
>JBOHFU010000377.1:0-4217 GCA_050699675.1 Pseudonocardiaceae bacterium | reverse complement strand
TGGGTGCCTCCGACCAGTGGGGCAACATCACGGCCGGGATCGACTACATCCGCCGCACGCTGCGCGCCGAGGCCCACGGAGTGACCTGCCCGCTGCTGCTGCGCTCGGACGGCACCAAGTTCGGAAAAACCGAGAAAGGCGCAATCTGGATCTCCGTGGACCGCACCCCACCCGCGGAGTTGTACAGTTTCCTGCTCCACCTCGCCGAAGCGGACGCCCGGCGGTTCGCCCTGTTCTTCTCCCTCGAACCCCGTGAGACGCTGGAGAAGCTATTCACCGAACACATGACAGACCCCAGCCGAAGAACGCTCCAGCGGCACATTGCCCGGGAGATGACCATCCTGCTGCACGGACGCGAGGCGTTAGAGTCAGCGGAGACGGCAGCGTAGTCTTCGGCCTACTAAGCCTGGATCGCACAGTGGTCGAGAAGCAGCCCGGTCCGGGTGGCTGCGCCGGTCAAGGCGCAATCTGAGAGTAGGCGCTGACCACCTCGTCGACCTGCTCGTAGCCGACGCGGAGCAGGAAGGTGCTGTTGCTTCCGTAGGACTTCATCCCTAGCACGAAGAAGTTCGGCTCTGGCACCCGTAGTGCGTCCACCCCGTGCGACGCCTGAGCCAGGCAGTCCGCCGGGCCGTCCCCCGCTGCGCCCAGCAGCGCCGCCGATAGGTTCATCGGCGCGGCGGTGGCGTAGCACTCGTGCACCTGCAGCTGCCGGTACAGCGAGGTGTCACCCAGGAAGCCGGTCAACCCGATGATGCGGTCGACGACGAGCTCCTCGACGTCGCCGGTGTTGGACCGAAGAGTGACCACCACATCGTCGTCTGATTCGCGCAGTGCATCGATCACCACGGCGGTGCGCACCTGGACGTCGGGGACCGCGCCGGAGTGCAGCCGTCGAGCTACCTCGACCAGCTCATGGCGCTGCTCCAGGGGGTCTTCGGGAACCTCCCCCCAGTCCGGGTCCGCCGCCCGCACCGCCCACACCACGCTCGTTCCGGGTTGCGCGACCACCAGCTCAGCGAGATCACGCGCTACGGTCTGGGCTGACTTGCCGGCGCCGACCAGCAGCACCCGGCGGCCCGCCCACTCGTCAGCCTCGCGACCCAGATCGGGGATCCGGCTGGTGATCCGGTCAGCTACCCGCAGCTCGCCCGGTGCCGGGATCCCACCGTCGCCGAGGAAATTGGCCCGGCCGTAGCTGCCAGTGCAGTCCAGCAGCAGGTCAGCGTGCTCGACCCGTTCGACGTCGTTTGGGCCGGCCAGGAGCAGCCGGAACGGGTGCGAACCGCGCTGCGGGGTAGCGATCTCCTCGTGCTTGAGCAGGCCCTGCCGGGCGACGGCGAGCACCCGGGTGCGGCGGCGAATGACGGCGGCCAGCTCGGGTAGCTCGGCCAACGGGCGGAGCAGCTGCTCGGCGAACTCACCGCCGGTCGGGCAGCGCTCAGCGGGTCCGGGTGGGGCAATCCCGGCGGCGTTCAGATGCGCGAGCATCCGCGGTGACACGTTCATCGACCAGGGCGTGAACAGCCGGATGTGGCTCCACGCCGTCACGTTCGCTGCCACCGAGGCAGCCGACTCGTACACGGTGCAGGGCCAACCGTTGTCCAGGCAGGCCAACGCGGCATCCAGGCCGATCGGCCCGGCGCCGAGGATCGCGACGCGGCCAGGTCCGGGATTGGATGCGGGTGTCTCGAGGCCCTCGGTGGTGGCGTCAGCGACCGCTGTCACGTGCCCTCCGTCAGCTCGGTCATGCTCGAATGCGCCCGTAAGGTATGGGCTATTCCAGCTACCTGTTCGGTGCTGACGGGGAGATCGGATCGGCCACGAGCATGGTAAGCAAGCCGGTGACGGTGTCGATCGTGGTGCCCGCACTCAATGAGGCAGCACGCATCGAGGGCTGCCTGCGACGGTTGCGCCGCGACTTCCCTGACTGCGAGCTGGTGGTGGTCGACGGCGGCAGCACAGATGAGACCTTCGACCTCGCGGCACGCGACGCCCACACCGTCCGCAGCGCTGCCGGCCGCGCCGCCCAGATGAACGCCGGAGCCGCGCTGACCACCGGTGACATCCTCTGGTTCATCCACGTGGACTGCCAGGTCCCCCCCGAGGCCCTCGGCTTGCTCCGGCGCGCAGTCGCCGACCCCGGCGTGGTCGGAGGCGGCCTGCAACTGCGCTTCGACCAGCGCACCCTCGGGCTGGACTACCTGGCGGTCAGCTCCAACCAGCGGGCTCGCCGGCTGCATTGGATATTCGGCGACCAGGCGATGTTCGTCCGCCGTGATGTGTTCGAGTCGGTGGGTGGTTTCCCGGAGCTGCCGCTCATGGAGGACCTTGAGATGTCCCGCATCCTGCGGCGACGGGGCCGGCTGGCCGTGCTGCCGGCCACCGTCACCGCGTCGGCCCGGCGGCTGATCGAGCAGGGGCCCTGGCGTATGACCGTGCTGATGCAGCTGCTGAAGCTGCAGTATTTCCTCGGCGTCGACCCGGAGCGGATTCGCCGACGTTACGAAGCCGGTACCCGCCGCGGGCGCCGACGCCGGTCGGCTACTGCCCAGTAGAACGCCGCCGGCTGGTCAGCGGGGCAGCAGCAGGAGCTTGCCGGTGGTGCGGCGGCCCTGCAGGTCCTGATGGGCGCGGCCGGCCTCGGCTAGCGGGTACCGGCCACCGATGCCGATCCGCAGCGACCCGTCCTGGATTGCGTCGAACACCCCGCCCGCGCGCCAGGTGAGTTCGTCGCGGGTCGCGACATAGTGCGCCAGCATCGGGCGGGTGAGGAACACCGAACCGGCCGCATTCAGCCGCTGGGGGTCCACCGGGGGCACCGGTCCGCTGGCCGCGCCGTAGAGCGCAAGCATCCCGCGTGGACGAAGCGAGGCGAGGCTGGCGTCGAACGTCGACGCGCCCACCCCGTCATAGACAGCCGCGACGCCTTGCCCGCCGGTCAGCCGGCGGACCTCGCCGGCTACGTCGTCGATCTCGGTGTAGCGGATCACGTCCGCCGCTCCGGCCTCCCGAGCCAGCCGCTCTTTCTCCAGGGTGGACACGGTCCCGATCACCCGGCCGCCACGGGCGGTGGCTAACTGGGTGAGCAGCTGACCCATCCCGCCCGCCGCGGCGTGGACCAGCACGGTGTCGCCAGGCTGCACGGGGTGCACAGACACCGTGAGGTAGTGCGCGGTCATGCCCTGCAGCAGGCTGCCCGCGGCGGTCTCGGAGTCCACGCCCGGGGGCACCGGCAGGGCCTGCTCGGCGGGCACCACGGCAAGCTCGGCGTAGCTGCCGAGGCTGGTCGCCCACGCCACCCGGTCACCGACGGCGATGCCGCCGGTGACGGGTCCCACGGCGGTGACGGTGCCGGCGCCCTCCGAACCGGGGATGAACGGCAGCGGTATCGGGTACGCGCCGCTGCGAAAGTAGGTGTCCAGATAGTTGACTCCGGCGGCGGCGAGCTCGACGAGTAGCTGACCGGGACCGGGCTCCGGGTCGGGCAGCTCGGCCAGCCGCAGGACTTCGGGTCCGCCGGTCTCGGTGACCTGGATTGCGCGCATGGCGCCAGCCTACGAGCCCCCGGCCAGGGCCCGTCTGGCCAGCCCGAGCGGCAGACAGCCGGAACCGGCCAGGGTGTCGTGGAAACCGCGTAGGTCGCCGTCCCACTCCGCGCGCATGTGCTCGATCTCCAGGCAGCCGGTCAGGTAGGAAGGAGCCTGAGTCGGCCAGGCGCAGTACCGGTCGACCTCGGCCTTGGCGGTGCCGGGGGACAGTGACGCGCGGGTGGCCATGAACTCCTCGGCCTGTGCCGGGTCCATGTCCTGGCAGTGCAGGGCGGTGTCCACCACGATCCGGGCCGCCCGGAAGATCCGGGCTTCCAGGTGCGCGAGCTCGTGTGCCGGATCGGTGAAGTAACCCTGCTCGCGCATCATGCCCTCGGCGTAGAGGGCCCAACCCTCCGCGAAGTAGCTGCTGCGATGCACCGCTCTTACCGCCGGGGATCGGTCGGCTGACCAGGACAGCTGCCAATGGTGCCCGGGGTAGGCCTCATGCACGGAGATGGTGGGCAGTTGCGCGCGGGCGTTGGTGCGCAGCCGCTGGGTGATCTCCTCGTCGGTGGCCCCGTCCGGGGTGAAGGGCACGAAGAAGTGGCCGGTACGGGATCGGGTCAGCGCAGGTGGCTGCAGGTAGGAGGCCACCGCGAGGATCGGGCGTTGGAAGGCCGGTGC